>JAWODU010000036.1:0-3936 GCA_046483125.1 Kiritimatiellia bacterium | reverse complement strand
CTTGTTCTTTGTTCCTGGTTCTTTCTTATCCGCACGAGCGCCGCAACGGCCTGGCCGTAACTCAGGCAGGCGTCGTTGGGCGGCAGGAACCTGTGAAAGTGCGCCCGCAGGCCCAGTTTCTCCAGGCGGTCCGTAAGAAGCTCCAGCAAAAGCTCATTCTGAAACACGCCGCCGGAAAGGGCAATATCTTCTATTGCCAGGGAGTCCGCGATTTCACGGCACATGCGCGACACGCCTTCCGCCATCGTGCTGTGAAACCCCGAAGCAACGGCGCCGGGATCCGCTCCTGCTTCGGCATCGCGGGCTATTTCGCGGACCATGGGGCCGAAATCCAGAACACCGTTTTCCATTTTCCAGCTGTAAACCCGGCCGCCTGAGTTTGAAGCCGCGTTCTGAAGCCTGATGGCGGCCTGGCCCTCGTAACTGATCGAATCGCACAATCCCAGCATGGCCGACACCGCGTCGAAAAGGCGCCCGGCGCTCGAGGTCAACGGCGTGTTTACCTTTTGTTCTATCATACTCTGAAGCGAACTCGCCCCGCCGGGGGCTATGCCAGGCAGTAATTTCAGGGCTCGTTCCGCGTCGCCTTCGAATTCCGTATACAGGCAGGCGAACGCCATGCGCGCCGGGTGCAGAGTCGCGGCATCGCCTCCGGGCATTGGATATTGCTTAAAACGGCCCACTCGTTCCATTCCCGTTCCCGCGCCGCCGTCCAGGGTCACCTTGATGAATTCACCTCCCCACACCGTGCCGTCCCCGCCAAGCCCGGCTCCGTCAAGAATTACGCCAAGGCACGGGCCGGTCAGACCGTTTTCCGCCATACACGCGGCGCTGTGGGCGTAATGGTGCTGTATTGGTTCACACACAGCGCATTGCTCGCGTCCGTAGCGCGATGAAAAATAGTCGGGATGCGGATCGCACGCGGCAATGTCCGGGTGAACGCCGAGCAATGCCGATAGATCGCGAATCGCTTCGGTATAGAACATGTAGTTTCGGTTGTCCCCGAGATCGCCGATGTGCTGTGAGGGAAAAGCGCGGCGCCCCCGGGTAAGACAGAAGGTATTCTTCATGTCACTGCCGCAGGCCAGAATTTCCGGCCCGTCGAAGGGCAGATCGAGCCCGTCCGGAACAAACCCCCTGGAACGTCTCACGAAGATGCGTTTGTTTCCCTGAAACTTCACCACCGAATCGTCGCACCTTCTTACAATGCGGCGGTCATGCACCAGCGCGCGGTCCGCCACCGGCCCCAGAATACGCCCCAGGTCCGTTTCATCGGCGGCAATCGGCTCGTCCGTGCGGTTCCCGCTGGTCATTACAAGCGGACTGATGCCGGCAAGAAGAAGACAGTGAAGAGGAGTATACGGCAGAAAGGCGCCGACATCTCCGGTATCGGGCGAAATCCGTTGTGAAAGCGGCGAATTTTCCCTTCTGCCCACCACCACGACAGGCGCGGCGGAAGTTTCGAGTTCGGCCATCTGCCGCTTTGTCGCGACGCAGTAACGGTCCAGTTCTTCCGCCGAGCGGAACATCACGGCCAGCGGTTTGTCGGGCCTGTGTTTCCTCTTCCTGAGTTCGGATACGGCACTGTCGGAAAGAGCGTCGCACGCCAAATGGTAACCGCCGAGGCCCTTCACGGCGAGAATTTCTCCCTCTTTGACGCGCCGTACGGCTGTCTCCAGAATATCGTCTCCTTCAGCCCCGCCGCACGCTTCCCCGCCGGGACTGACGAGTTCGACCCGGGGGCCGCAGTCAAAGCAGGCGTTCGGCTGTGCGTCGAATCTTCTGTCGTGCAGGTCTCTGTATTCCCGCCCGCACTGCCCGCACATTGCAAATTCAGACATGGAAGTTCCCGCCCTGTCATAGGGCAGAAAACGGATAATAGTAAAACGCGGACCGCAGTTCGTGCAGTTGATAAACGGATATTTGTACCTGCGGTTTTCCGGTTCGAAAAGCTCCCTCCTGCAGTCTTCGCATATGGCGAGATCGGGAGGCATGCCTACCTCGAGGTCCCCGGAGCCGGCGCTGGGTGCTATTTCAAAGCCGGACACACCGGCTGGTTCGGCGTCTTCAACCCGCACCGACTCGATAACGGAGTGCGGTGGAGGATCGGAACGGACGGCTTCAAGAAAGTCCGTGACGTTCCGTTCTTCGCCTTCGGCTTCCGCCATTACCCCGGCGGCCGTATTTTTGACGAAGCCCGCCACTGCGGCGCGCCGGGCATGCCTGTAAACGGCGGGTCGGAAACCCACTCCCTGCACCCGGCCCGATATTGTTATACGTAATCTTTTGCGCATTGCTGAAGACCTGTTCCCCGCAGACGCGTACCGGGGAATGCGCGCCGGGAACCAGCGCACAGGCATACGGTTAAATAAGAGACGTGCTGAAATACCGTTCCGCCCTGTCGGGGAGCACAGTCACAACATTTTTGCCCTGTCCAAGGCGCTCCGACACCTTCATGGCGGCCCACACGTTGGCCCCGGACGAAGTGCCGACAAGCGCCCCTTCCCTGGCGGCAAGCTGTCTGGCAACATCTACGGCGTCCTCATCGGTAACGGTTACCACTTCGTCGATCAGCGAAGTATCCAGAACCGAAGGAACAAACCCGTCTCCAATTCCCTGTATCTTGTGCAGTCCGGGTTCATGTCCGAGCAACGCGGCGGCGTTCGAGGGTTCGACTGCGGCGATGTGAATTCCCGGCTGTTTCTCCTTGAGGAACCTGGCAACCCCGCCGAGCGTGCCGCCGCTTCCGACACCGGCCACGAAGGCATCCACGCGCCCTTCCATCTGTCTCCATATTTCCGAGGCGGTATTCAGATAGTGGACCTCCGGATTGCGCGGATTGTTGAACTGATCGGGAATAAACACGTCCGGTTCAGCCGCAAAAGCCTTGAGCTTCTCCAGCGAACCCGAAAGACTCTTCCCTGCCGGAGTGGACACTATATTCCCGCCGAAGGCCCTGATTATCTTACGCCGTTCCTCGCTCATGTCCTCGGGCATTACAATGGTTACATCGTAACCCTTGTGTACCCCGACGAGAGTGATTCCAATACCCGTGTTGCCGGAAGATGCTTCGAATATCCTCATGCCGGGCTTGAGCGTCCCGTCTTTTTCCGCCTGGTCCAGAAGATAGAATGCAACCCGGTCCTTGATACTGCCGCCGGGATTCATGTACTCGGCCTTGGCAAAGATGGGCGTCTCGGCGATGCGTACCAGCTCCAAAAGCGGTGTATTGCCGATGGCGTTGAGTATGTTGGTGTAAAATTCCATAATGAGCACGCCTTATACACTAACCCCGGCCATATGTCCATAGCGGAGCATTTGACGCTTTCACCCCGTCGCGGCCAGCTCCAATGCTTCGCGGCTGAGCTTTGTAATTTCCTTCCACTTACCGCCTGCCACCAGATCTTTCTTGACCATCCAGGAACCGCCCACTGCCGCCACTACGGCCAGTTCCAGGTATCCCGGGGCATTGGACGGGCTCACTCCGCCGGTAGGGACAAACTTTACGCCGGTATGGCTGAACGGACCCGCAAACGCCTTCAGGGTCCTGGCGCCGCCCATTGCTTCAGCCGGGAAAAATTTCAACAGATTGCAGTCCATTCGGATGGCACGATCTATTTCCGAAGGGGTCATTACGCCCGGGACAAACGGCATCCCCAGCCCGGCGGCCGCTTCCACCAGTTTTTCGTTGAGACCCGGAGCAACTCCAAAGGCGATCCCCGAGTCGATCGCGCGCTTGAGCTGTTCGGTTTCCAGGACGGTCCCGGCGCCCACGAGCATTTCCGGAAATTTCTCCGTTATTGCCTTTATGGCCTCTGCCGCGGCTTCCGTCCTGAACGTGATTTCGATAATGTCGAGTCCCGCCTCCAGCAGGGCTTCGGCGAGACGTACGCCCTCTTCGGCTCCGTTGACCGTCGCCGCGGGTATTACCCTTTT
>JAWODU010000049.1:0-58899 GCA_046483125.1 Kiritimatiellia bacterium | reverse complement strand
TGTATTCGTATACGCGAGACCCGCGACAACGCAGAAGCAGCGGTGAAGCTTACGTCCGATTTTCGAACGGAATTCATCACGCAGGGGTCGGTTGCGGTACCCCGGGGCCCCAGACCCCACGCCTGCGTGACGCGGGGCTACAGGGCACAAGCAGAACCCAGACAACCCGGACCCCCGGCCTCCCCAACTGCTCCGCTCAGGTCCGTGCCGCCGGCCGGACAGCCGTAAGTTCACCCCGGCCACTGCGGTTGAAAGGCTCCACCGCGCAGTAGTAATCCGTCCCCCGGTTCAGCGAACGGATTTCCACTTCATTCTCATTCTCACCGTAAACGATCACGCTGTTGTACAGCTTGTCCGGCGCTATGCCCCAGAAAACGTGATACCCCGTAGCCTCCCGGTTTTCGCGCCACCGCACGAAGGCGTTGCGCTCGTCCGCGGGGTCCCGCCGCGCGCTCACTTCACGCACGGCCGGGGGAGCTTTTCCCGGCGCCGTGCCGAACACCCTCAACCCGGAAACAGCCGCGGACCCTTTTCCGGGCATGTGCAGTATGCTGAGCCTCAGACGCCGCGCCTTTACGGCCGGTTCCAGTTCCACGTAGTCGTGAGGAACATCAAACCGGTTTTCGCTCTTGTCGCAAACCGTGTTCCATCCGGCCCCCTCGGCCGAAGCCGAAAGCCTGTACCGGTGCGCAAGCCCCACACCGTTCCTTTCGTACTGCAGGCAGGCGTGCTCGGCAAAGTTCACCTGGACGGCGCGGACCTCACACGTATCGCCCAGGTCTATTTCCAGTTCCGGTTCGGCGTCGCCCGGATCCGCTGCCCAGTAAGTTCTTATGTCCTCGTCCACGGCCAGAGAAGGAGCGTGGCACTCCAGGCAGGAAGAAGCCGCGGTCCCTGCTCCGTACGACAACAGCATCATTCCCGCGAAAGGATCCGTCATGGAATCCCACCTCTTGTCGGCCAGTCTCACGGGCCAGTCGCCAAAGGCCGTGTTGCAGAACATCAGCCCGTCACGGTCAATGCCCGCAGGGAACAGGCCCACGCGGCGTTCAAATTTATGCTTTACGCAGATAATCATGGTGGAGACGTGCCATAGGTTTCCATAATCGTCGGCGAATGTACTGCCGTGCCCCGCGCCCTTTATGAATCCGCGCGGCTTCAGCGAAAACGGATTGTGCGCGGCGTACTCGAACGGTCCGAGCGGAGAATTCGAGGTGTATACGCCGTCGGCGTAGATATTGAACTCCGTGCCGGGTCCCGCGTACTGCAGGTAATAAACACCTCCCGCCTTAGTCATCCACGCGCCTTCAATCCACGGCGCCTTTGAACTGGTGTTGTCCTCGCCGCTTCTTTCCCATCCGTGATTTCCGGGGTCGGCGGCAATAAGCGGCAGACGCTCTCCCAGGGGCCGCATGGTTTCGCGGTCCATTTCCACTCCGTAAATCGGTTCCCTGCTGGAACAGCCCCAGTAAAGGTACACGCGCCTGTCGTCGTCCTGGAACAGCGCCGGGTCCCAGAAAGGCAAAGGTTCGGAGACCCTTTCCCACTCGTCGCCGCGGGGATTCCGCGAACGGAAAATCGGGCAGGGCCTGTCCAGCCGCGAAGCCGTACAGAAAACCGAACCGTCTATTACGGAAACGTCCGGGGCGTAATCTTCAACGGGAAGGGCCCGGCTCGCTGTAAAATCCCAGTTCTTCATGTCGCGGGAATGCCAGTAACCGCCGGACTTGGACGCGAACAGCCAGTATTCGCCCCCGTAGCGCACGACCGACGGATCCGCCGCCTCGCGAAGGCATTCCTTCGCCCAGCCTTCCGCCTGGAAACGGTAGTCAAGGTTAACCGGATTGCAGTAAGTCATCGGTCAGGGACTAAAGCTAAGGGGTCATAAAGCTAAGGGGTCAGAGTACCAGGAAAAGGTCAACGGTAAAAAGTGATTTTATTTGGGGCGAGAAAACCCCTGTCCCTCTTGCCGCGCGGTTTTTTGAGACGGCGGGCAGGAGGGTGCTGCTCCTTCTATATGGTGAGTTGCGGGTGCGGGGTCAAGGGCAGCCGAGGTGCGGTGTAGCCGGTGGCGGAACCTGTTCGTGGTGCCCGACAGTGGCAGTCTGGTTTACCGGATCTCGAAGATCAAAGTACCTTTGAGCCATCATAAAGGGTCGGGCGAACAGGTTGAGGCATTCTGACCCGAGCCGTCGCGGTCATCTCCGTCATGCGGAGAGCCGTGCGTGCATCCTCGAAATAGCCATCCTGTCCGCCGCGACCTCATTTGCCCGATAGATATCCACAGCTGCTGCTTACCTTTTGGATCTGCGTTCGCCGGGTATTGTCAGTTTGATGTCATAGAGTTCCCGGATCATATCGCGCCATTGCCCGAGCGGATTCTCGGGTGCAAAGGCGATATGGTGTGCATCATGCTTCTTCCACTTCTCGATCAGGTACGGCCATAAGACCGAGACATGGGGTCTGCCCTTGAATTAGCATTTAAGGATTGCTCCGGCTGGATTATCGAGGCCAGTGGCTCTGGGCCGCGGGGGAAGCAAGATTGCCCTTCAGCGGCGCGAGGTTGGCGCGGGCGAGTCTCACAAAACACAAAAAGTCAGTCCGGAATGAGGCGCCGGGCCAGCGCCCATAGAAGGGCCGGCAGGGCCAGGCCGAAGAAGATGACCTGCAGGAAATTTATGTGGTGCCCCGGGGGAGGATCGTTGCTGTAGAGGTTCCAGAATATCACCAGGCAGGAAATCCACACGGCGGCGAAATTGGCGCGCGAGTCCCCGGATTTCAGGAGTCTCATGCCTGTTACCCGTTTCCTGGTGAAAGGCGCCAGAAGGTTACTCCCCATGAAGCCGAGCTGGTCGACCGCGATATGCGCGCCCCAGACGCAGGCCGAAATGATTGCGGCCAGTGGTCCCCACAACACTCCCGCCAGACCGGAGGCGATGAGACAAGCCGGCACACCGTGCGTCCATTGCCTGTGCCAGGGCAGGAAACGGGCCGTGATTCTCCCGGGATTTTCCGGTGCCAGTTCCAGTACCGGGCCGTCGAAAATATCCACGACCGTTGAAGCGCAGTAATCGGGAGACACTTCCACCGGCAGGTCCAGCAACACGGGGCGTCGCCTCGGCGAGGGAGCGTTTTTTACGGGGTTCGCGCCGGTATCAACGGGCCCGGGAATGGAAACGGCAAGCTTTCTGTCGGCGGCGTTGAACTTGAGTTCGTATCTCAGCCACAGATCCGCTCCGAGTCTGACGGTGTCGAGTTTTATCCTGACGGGCCTGCCGGTCACCGCGGCTTTTTCGGCGGCCGAGACTACGGCACGGGCGATCATGCGGGGGTCGGGATCGCTGGGGTCCGGGGCGATTTCAATATCGTGTCTGAAAAAGAACCGGCAGAATTTGAAATCAAGCGTATCCGGAAGCAGGCCGAATACTCCTCCCAGGACAAAGTAAAGCGGGTTGCCGGAGGCCGCGGCCTCAACGGCCGCGGGAAAACACGAAGCCACGGCCGTGCCAACGGCAAAGTGGCTGATGCCTTTCAACTTTCTTCTCCGGATGCAAGAGGAGAAGCTTCTCCTTCGGATTCAGGCCCACCGCGCTTCTGTTCCCTGGAAAGCTTCCTGTAGAGAGTGGCCAGGCTGATTTTGAGTGCGTTGGCTGCGGCTTCCTTGTCCCCGTTCATGGCGTCGATTACCTGCTCGAGATATTCCTTTTCCTTGGCGTGGAGGAAATCTCTGAGTGAACGGTACCGCATGCTTTCATCGGAAGCTTCCTCGCCGCCGGTGCGAATGCTTCTGGCGGCTTCGACAATCTTGGGCGGCAGGACGTCTTTCGTTATCTCATCGCTTCTGCAGAAAGTGAGAGCGTGTTTAACGCAGTTCTGAAGTTCCCTGGCGTTGCCCGGCCAGGGGTAGTTTTCCAGTATGCGCAGCGCTCCAGAGGACACACCGGGCTTTTCGCGGTCAGGACCGAGTTCACTGCGGACAAAATGAAAAACCAGCGGCATTATATCTTCCTTGCGGCTGCGGAGCGGCTCGATATGTATGGGAATTACGCTCAGGCGGTAGAAGAGGTCCTGGCGGAACTCACCCTTGTTGGTGAGCTCTTCAAGGTCCGTGTTTGTCGCCGCCACGACTCGCGCGTCCACGGGAATGTTTTCATTGCCGCCGACTCTGCGGATTTCTTTTTCCTGGAGCACGCGCAGAAGTTTGCCCTGAATGCTCAGCGGCATTGAGCCGACTTCGTCCAGAAATATTGTGCCTTTTTCAGCGGCTTCAAATAGACCCTTCTTATTGGCTGAAGCGCCTGTAAAAGCTCCCTTGACGTGGCCGAACATTTCGGATTCCAGCAGGGGTTCCGGCAGGGCCGCGCAGTTGACATCGAGAAACCGGTTGTCCTTGCGCTTGCTGTAAGCGTGGATAGCTTTGGCCACGAGTTCCTTTCCGGTTCCGCTTTCGCCTGATATCAGCACGGAAGTTTCCGTGGGAGCGACTTTCTGTACCATTCGGCAGACGTTCTTCATCGAAAGGCTTTCGGCCACGATGTTTTCGAACTGGTACCTGACCCGCACCTTGTCCTTGAGGTCTACGTTTTCGGCGAGAGCGGCTTTGTAGTCGAGCGCGCGCTGAACGATAATCAACAGTTCGTCGACTTTAAAGGGCTTGGTAACGTAATCGAAAGCGCCCAGTTTCATGGCTTCGATGGCGGTTTCTATGGAACCGTAGGCGGTAAGCATTATTACCGACATCTGAGGCTGTTGAGCCCGGGCGATGGAAAGCAGATCCATACCGGAGAGAGGCTTCATCCGGATATCGGAGATCATGAGATCGAAATCGTGCTGGCCGATAAGATCACGGGCCTTTTCCGGTTCCTTTACCGGAGTAACTTCGTGACCTTCGGCTTTAAGAAGAGTGCTGAGCACACTGAGTATGCTGGCTTCGTTGTCTACTACCAGTACGCGGGACATTTCCGGTCTCTATAATGTTTTCGGGGTTACTTACAACGCTCCTAATGTACATAGACAGCATAGCCGGAAACTAAAACGGCGGCAAGCGCAAATTTGCAAATATGCAAAGATTATATATGCTTGACCGCAGGGCTGATTTTCAATACATACACCGCTAATCAGTCAATTGGCGACGCGGGAAGCAAATGAAAATCGGGTTCATAGGATGCGGAAAGATGGCCGAGGCGATGATTTCATCGCTGATCGGTTCCAGGGCCGTGGTCCCTCACGAGCTGTTTGCCAGCGATATCAGGGCGGAGCGCCGGGCCGCCGTAAAAAAACAGTACGGTGTGAACGCTTATTCGAAAAACACCGTTGTCCCGGGAAACGCGGAGACCGTGTTCCTCGCGGTCAAACCACAGAATCTTGACGAGGTTCTGCGCGAGATTGCCGGCGGTGTAACCGATGAGCACCTTATCGTATCCATCGTGGCGGGCAAGAAAATCGCGCATATTGAATCAATTCTTACTGAGGCAAGGGTAATAAGAGTAATGCCCAATCTCGGATGCCTTTCCCGTGAAGCGATGAGTGTTTTCTGCGCGGGAAAAAGGACCACTGAAAACGACAGGAGGACAGCCGAAAAACTCCTGTCCGCTTTCGGCCGCGTCATGGAGCTTCCGGAGACGAAGTTCGACGTTGTTACGGCCCTGAGCGGATCCGGGCCGGCTTTCTTCACCTACCTGATGAAGCTGTTCGTTGACGTTGCGGTTGACCATGGAATCGGGCGGAAGCATGCTTCCAAACTCGCCATACAGACAATGCTGGGAACTTCCCGCCTGCTTGCCGAAGGGAAAATGCAGGTCGACGAACTTCTTTCTGCCGTGACTTCTTCAAAGGGAACCACCGCGGCCGGCATGGAGGTGCTTGAGAATTCGGACATACGCGGGATTCTGAGGGACACGATCAAAGCCGCGGCCGAGCGCAGTAGGGAATTGAGCGGTTGAAACTTTCCTATTCCTTTCCGTGAGATTCGAATTCCTTCACCGACATGAGCTTCGGTCTGAATACCGCCCTGGTGTTATCGTAATGCGACCAGTCCCTGTCTGTTATCCTGCCTTCCTTTTCGACGCGCTTGTGGACATCCGTGCCCGGCCAGGGAACAAAAAGCTGAATCGCGCAGAATCGCGTCTGCAGATTGTTCTCGTCTATGAATGACATCACTTCCTCGAATACGTCCCTGGTATCGGTGTCGAGACCGACAGTGAAATTATACGAGATTTCGATGCCGTTGTCGTGAAGGCGCGATATTATCTCGCGATACCTGTTGTATTTACCCGGGTCCTTTCTTTGGGAGGGAACCCCGGTCTCGGTGTAAATGTATTCACATCCGCTTGCCTTGAATTTGCCGAAAAGGGAAACGTCGAGCCCGTGAAGCAGAGCGCCGCCGCTCCATCTTATCTTCAGAGGTTTTACGGCTTCGGCGAAAGCCCTGATATAGGGCGTATGGTTCATGGCGCAGGAGGCGGAAACGTTGATACCGGAGGAACCGGCGTCTTCGGCGCGCGATTCTATTTCACGGACCACGCGGTCAATGGGCATGGTTCTGTGTTTATTGCCGAAAATCCGGGATACCACGCAGAAACCGCACTCGCCGCCGCGGGGACAGCCCCTCACTATCTGTAAGCCGTTCGCCACCGAGTACCCGCCCGTGTTCCTGATGGCCGAGAACTTCGGGCCGGGAAGAGAAGCGAAATCCACCGGGGTCTCCTGTGTATAAAACTTCTTAAGCCTGCCCGCGGAAAAGTCGGCAAGAAGCCGCGGCCATATTTCATCTCCTTCTCCGGTTACAACCGCGTCGCAATGCCCGGCCGCTTCTTCGGGCATCAGGGTCGGGTGAACTCCTCCCATTACTACAGTTACGCCGAGGCGCCGGTAGGCGTCGGCCGCCCTGTAGGATTCAACGGCAAAGGGAGTGAGCACCGAGAAGCCGACCAGGTCGGCCTGTTCGTTGAAATCCACATCCTCCACCTGCACGCCGTCGAGGATGTGAGTTTCCCATTCCGGCGGAGTAACCGCGGCGATATACGGAAGGCCGAGCCTGGGGGTGTAGAAGAAGAAAAGCTTTTCGCCCTTCCTGTACCACGGCAGACGTCCAATTGAAATAAGGATCAGCTTCATAGATCGGCCGGCTCCGGCGGAGACACCGGGGCCGAAGCGCAAATCACTGTGCCGGATAATCCGGAGTGGGAAAGCATCGTTCAACTTCCCAGCGGCGCGCCACCCTTTTAAGGTGTACGGTATAGGAGTTGTAGGTTTCAGCAGGACCTTCCAACGGCACTCCCGGAATTATGACATAAGAGGCGTTCTTGCCCATGTATATTTCCATTTCCTCACGCGGGCAGAGCGCGGCGTCATCGGGTACTTCCGGGAGCGCCTTCACGGCCTCGCGCGCGGTACGGCAGACTTCGTCCCTTCCCGGAATGCCACAGCCGGCAGAGGCAATGAGCACCGCCAGCGTTGCCGTAAAAATGAATCTTGTTGTCATAAAAGGTCTTTCTACAGACAGTTTTACGGTCACTTTCTATCAGTACAGCGCCCCGCGGGCAAGCACAGGATGAAAATTTTCAGCTTTTGGCGTCCTCGTGATGCAAGGGGAACAAAGCCTCAATCTATCCTGTAGATCCTGTCTGAATGTCTTCTTTTCCTCCCCGTTTTTCCCGTAAATCTCTCATCCGTGCAATCCGTGGTTGTCCCCTGCTTCCAAGGACGAACTCCCTCACGCCCAAACTATAAAAATCCCTGGGTTGCTTTTAAGTGCCGGTTTTTCTAACCTGAATTATTCGCGTGAGCGAACAGTTTGCCGCCCGGGAACAGATCCTGGGCGAAGCCGGAGGGCAGTCTTATGCCGCGGAAAAAGCGAAAAAAAGAAAAAGACACCGAAGTTGAAGTGATACCCGGAGGCCGGTCGCCGGGACCGGACGACAACAAGATCGTTCTGGCCCGGGAGATGTTCCCCCAACAGCTTCCCATCCTGACTCTGGACAACAGGCCCGTTTTCCCCAGAATGACGGTTCCCCTTACCCTGGAAGAAGAACAGCTCGCTTCGCTGGCAGGTGAAAAGGACAGGTCCAAACCCAAATTCGTCGGGCTGGTTCTCAAGAGAAACTCCGGAAAAGAAGAGGAATCTCCGGAACCGGAGGGGAAGGCGGATCTTCACGAATTCGGCGTCATAGCCCAGATACTTCAGGCCGCCCGTCTCGGAGAAGACGGCAGGATCCAGGTGCTCCTGGCGGCCATGGAGCGTTTCAGGATCGAGAAGATCCTGCATGAAGAACCGTTTATCGCAGCCAGGGTAGAATACGTATACGAAACGGAGATGTCCGAAAACGAAGAACTGAAGGCATATTCGGCGGAAGTAATAAAAAGCATAAAGGAATTGATCGGCCTGAACCCTCTTCACAAGGAGGAGCTTCGCCACCTGATGGCGAGGTCGAACGTAAACGAGCCGGGCCGCCTGGCGGACATAGCCGCCGCCCTCACCACGGCCGGGGGCGAAGAACTGCAGGAAGTTCTTGAGACAATTAATATCCGCCCGCGCCTTCAGAAAGTGCTCTTTCTGCTGAAAAAGGAAATAGACATATCGAAAATCCAGGCGAAGATCAGCAAACAGATAGAAGAGAAACTGTCCAAACAGCAGAGGGATTTTTTTCTGCGCGAGCAGTTAAAAGCCATCAAAAAAGAACTGGGCCTGAGCAAAGAGGGCAAAGAGGCGGAAGTCGAGCGGTTCGAGCAGAGATTGAAGGAACTCCGGCCCACACAGGAAGCCGGCGAACGCATCAGGGAAGAAATGGAAAAGCTCAAACTGCTGGAACCCGTTTCCCCTGAATTCAACGTGACGCGCAATTACCTGGACTGGCTCACGATTCTTCCATGGGGTGTATTTACCGGGGACAACTACGACATAAATAAAGCGGGAAAGACCCTTAACAGGGACCATTACGGACTCCAGGATGTTAAAGAGCGGATACTGGAGTTCCTTTCGGTAGGGATAATGAAGGGCAATATTTCCGGCTCGATTCTGTGTTTTGTGGGTCCGCCGGGCGTTGGCAAAACGTCCCTGGGACAGTCCATCGCGCGGAGCATAGGACGCAACTTCTACAGGTTTTCCGTGGGCGGCATCAGGGACGAAGCCGAAATAAAGGGTCACCGGAGAACGTACATCGGGGCACTTCCCGGCAAGTTCATACAGACCATGCGTACGTGCCAAAGCGCCAACCCGGTTATCATGATCGACGAAATAGACAAGGTCGGTGCGAGCTACCACGGCGATCCGGCTTCGGCGCTCCTGGAAGTGCTGGATCCCGAACAGAACAGGGATTTCCTGGACCATTATCTCGATGTTCGTTTCGACCTTTCCAACGTGTTCTTCATCTGCACGGCAAACCAGACCGACACGATTCCCCGGCCCCTTCTGGACAGGATGGAGATCATAAAACTGGCCGGATACATTGCCGAAGAGAAAGTCCGCATAGCTCGCAGACACCTGGTCCCCAGACAGCTGAAGGCGCACGCCCTGAAAAGAAAGCAGTTGACTATCGAGGCCGCGGCCCTGCGGGAGATCGTAGACGGGTACGCCCGCGAGCCCGGCGTGCGCGGACTGGAAAATCACCTGAAAAAGATCATGCGCAAATCCGTTAAGAAAATGGTCGAGGGAAACGTGCAGAACGTCAAAATCCGGAAGAACGATCTTCCCGGCCTCCTTGGTAAAAGGGTTTTCACGGATGAAGCACTTTACAGGAATCCCAGGCCCGGCGTTGTAATGGGACTGGCGTGGACCGCGCTGGGCGGCGACAGTCTGTTTGTGGAGGCCACGGGGGTAGCTTCGGACAAAACAGGTTTCAAGCAGACGGGACAGCTGGGCAAGGTGATGGTGGAATCATCCGAGATTGCCTATACCTATGTCCGGTCGTTTCTGGACAACGGCAGAAAACCGAATGATTTCTTCAACAGACATTTTATTCATCTGCACGTTCCGGCGGGCGCGACCCCCAAGGACGGACCCTCGGCCGGCATTACCATGGCTTCGGCTCTATACTCGCTGGCCGTAAATAAGCCGATAGCCCGGAAGTTCGCCATGAGCGGCGAACTGACGCTGACCGGGCGGGTTATGCCGGTGGGGGGTATAAAGGAAAAAACAATAGCCGCCAAGAGGGCCAAGGTGCGGAACCTGGTGTTTCCTTCGCCGAACAGGAAAGACTACGAAGAATTGCCCGAGCATATTCGGAAGGGACTGAAGGCGCACTTTGCGGATACCTTCGAGGAAGTGGTCGATCTCTGCTTTTCGTGAATCGAGCGGGGCTGGGCTGTTACTCTGCGTCAGCGGGCTTCTGTTGCAACAGGGCAATGAGGGTCAGGACGAAAACAAGCGGTATACCCAGCCCCCTTACAAGGAGAGGACTCCACACGCTGTTAAGCGCGAAGGCGAGTACGCTTCCGCCCGCTCCAAGGGCGACGCCCTTCGCGACCCCGGCGGCCGAACCGAAGGCGCGGAGGGATTTCACCATGAAAAGAATCAGCATACCCGCGAGACATACCAATCCCGGCAGACCTATTGAAGAAGCCAGGACAAGGTATAAATTCTGGGAATCGGGCTCGGCGGGAACCGGCGGGTTGGGAATAGTGCCGTAATACTGCCCTATATTGGCCTGGTAGTTCCCGACTCCCACGCCCAGCAGTGGATTGTGTCCGGCCATGGCCGCGGCAGCCTGCCACTCTCCGTAACGTTTCGCGGTGCGGCCCTCCGGTCCGTAAAGGCTAACCGATTCGTACATTTTGCGCGCGTTATCGCGCGGCATGCGGGGCAGGACAAAAATCGCGCCGGCCAGCAGTATAACGGCGGTGAGGGCGAAAGCCTTCCGGCCTTTTACCATGGATGTGAACAACAGCGCCGCGGATACCGCCAGGAAAGCCGCCCCGGAAAGAACCACGCCCAGACCAGCGGCGGTCAAAGCCCACAGCCACAGCCGCCTCAGACGGACGGGGTCGTAAAGCGCCGTCGCGAACGCCAGCGGAAGACATATCGAAAGGTAACCGCCGAAGACATTCCGGTTCCCGAAAGAGGCGCTTACGTCGAAGTCAGCCGTTTCCGGCCGGAAGTACTGGACCGCGCCCAGGACGATTACAACAGTGGATATACCGAGGAACCAGAAGACAAACCGTCGCAGACGCCCGCTGGTTCTGATTACGTCCGCGAACAGGATGTAGCCGACAACAAAATACTCCACGTATTGAATCGCATCTTTGACGGCGGTAAAGGGGGCGGATGCCCTGACAATGGAAAGAACCGCCAGAAGAACGAAAAGAACCATTATCACGGGCGGATACTGAATCCTCCGCAGTCTTTTCGTAATGAGAACATCCAGAGCCAAGAGCGCCGCCGTTATCCATATCAGCGGGTCCACTATGGACAGATACATGCCGGGCCTGATTTCAAATGCGTACTGGGTGGGAGACGTCGCAAGTATCAGGAACAGGGCGAAATAAAGTATTCTGCGCAACAGGGACGCGCGTGTTTTTCCCGCCCCGCCGTTTTCCGTTTCCTGGGTTGAAGCGCGCAAATGCGGGACCTTTCAGTCGGCCTTCTCTTTATCTTCCGCGGGCCGGATATGACCGGTTTCGTGCTCGCGGCCGACGGGAACGTAGCGCCCCGCTTCGGCGAGCAGTATCTGGTCGATTGCCGCACCGTCCTCGCGGTTTTTGATCCTGAGGACATGTTTGCCCGCTTCCAGCTGTACGCGTTTGACCGTGGGCGGAGCCGATACCCAGTGCCAGCGCTTGTAGGTGGCGTCCCCGCCGAACGAAAAGGCGGGGTTGCCGTCTACGCTGATTGTAAAGGAATTGGCGCATTCATCCGGCCACCAGACCCGGCACCAGAGAAAGTAAACGCCGGGACGGGAGACTTCAAAAGAGTAAACCGCTTCGCCCTTCTTGACCTTCGGCGGGTTTCCCGCACCTTCCGGTATTCTGATGTAGCAGGACGCGGAGGCGCCTTTCAGGGCCGGATTTTTCGCGGCATCGGGGCCGTCTTCGGCTTTCCGCACCACTTCCATCGGCGGGGCGATTTTCCGGGCCGATTCGGCCTCAAAGCATATGTTTCCGGCGAGGGCCGAAACCGACGCGCAGGCAGGCACTGCGCATGCGAGAAGGCGGAAGTTATGGGGTATGCCTTTATTCATGGTCCTTCTTTTCAATAGGACGCATTGTTCTTCGCGTCAACACATAATTCGTAAACGCGTTGAATGCCCTCTACCATTTTTTCAAGGGTGTATTGTTTCTCCGTCCTGCGGGCCGCGTTTCCGCCGAGTTGTTTCCGGAGGGCAGTGTCTCGTGCGAGCCTGGCTATGCCATCGGCAAGCGCTTCTCCGTCGGCCGGTTTGACAAGGATACCGCTCCGGCCCGGTTCCACGGCTTCGCCCGTCCCCCCTGTTTCCGAGGCAACCACCGGAAGCCCTGCTGACATTGCGTCCAGCAATGTATACGGCAGGCCCTCCCACAGCGAAGGAAGCGCAAATATGTCAAACGCAGAATAAAAACGGCGCATTCCTGCATCGGGACGCACCAGGAAACATGAATTCTTCAAACGGAGTCTTTCAATTTCCCGTTCCAGATTTTTCCTCAGTTCGCCCTCGCCGACGATCGCGAATTTCGCGCGTATCCCCTTATCCAGCAGGCGCCGTGCGGCCGCAAGCAGAAAGCGATAGCCTTTTTGCGGAGTGAGCCTTCCCACCGAACCGACCAGGCAGTCGGAGATATCGGCGCCGAGTTCGCGACGGACATCTTCACGGTCTTGAGCAAACCTGCGCGGGAAAGGTTCGACGCCGTTGGGCACTACTATGGCTCTTTCGGGAGATATGACTCCGGAGCTTACGGCGGCTTCCTTTTCGCTCTGACTCACGCAGATGATTCTGTCGGTAAGCCTTCCGGCAGAACGTTCGCAGAACAAATAGAAGCTTCTCGCGGGAGCGGACGTTTTCATTTGAAAGGAAAAAACATGGGGACTGTGTACGATCGAAATATTTTCCAACCCCCGGGCCGCCGCGCGGCCGAGTATGCCCGCCTTGGAACTGTGGGTATGTATTATTCCGTAACGGTTGCCCGCCAGGCGGCGCCTGATGCGAAGCATTGCGCGCGCGTCGTGAAAAGGGCTGATGTTACGGCGCATTTGAAGAACGGAGACCTTTACTCCGCTCTGTTTCATGCGTTCAATGTCGTGGGCAAAACCGGCGTCTCTCAGGGTTGCGCACAGAACAGTTACCGAAAAGCGGGACTTGTCCAGGTGCGTGACCAGGTCTGTCAGGTGCCTGCGCGTGCCCCCGGTTGTGGCCTCCAGCACCTCCAGCACCTCGATTTTTCCGCTTCCTGTCATTATGCCGGGTTATCTTCGCTTTTTGCTCTGCGCAGGCGTTCCATCGCCCATTCGAACATCATCCCCGGCTCCTTTACGCGCACAAGCCGGACAGCCGCCGTGAATCCGGCCGCGGACGCGAGCGCTCCCGCCGCAAGCTTTGACAAAAGCACCGGCTTCGCGGAGCCCGCCGAAACCCAGGTCTCAAAACCCAGCACGGCGGCGTAACACGCACCGGCCGATACCAATGCCGCCGCGCCCGTCCGCACGAGAAATGAAACGCTTTCGCCGGCAGGAGGTAAATCCACGTTTTTTTTCAGTAGAACCAGGAGGCTTACGGATTTCATGGCGCGGCTTGCGGCCAGCCCAAGGGCTATAACCGCGAGGGCCGAACTGCCCGCAGCTCCGAGTTTGATTATTCCGATGTAACTGACACCCATGGCGAAGGCGGAAAATACCATTCCCACGACAGTCACGGAAATCATTCTTCTATGCGCGAAGAAAGCCTGCATTAAAACATATTCTATTGCCGCGGCAGGCACGGCCAGCACATAGCAGGCCGTTGATACTGCGGTCCACTGCGCTTCCTGAACGGTGAAATTGCGCCACTGCAGAAACAGACAGCCCGGTCTTGCCAGCACAACGATCACCAGGGCGAACGGGATAAAAACGGACAGCAGCATTCTGCACGACCGGGCCACTATCAGGCTCAAATTCTTCCTGTCTTTCCGGTCCACCATCTCGCAGAAAAACGGAAACATGGCTATGGAAAACGCGTAAGGTATAAGCCATCCGACCGTCGTATATATCTTCTTACCCAGAATATTGGCTTTGATCAGGCCGTCCGTTTCAAGGACACTCAGGATCTTTACGTCATTTACAATGTCGCGGACCCTTGCCAGTATTATGCCGGCCATCAACGGCAGCATCAGCATCAGCATCCTTTTCACGGCGGGATTTGAGAATGCAAGCGAAGGCCTTAATAACTTAACTTCCCTTATCAGGCCCGCCAGATGGGTAAGCAGTTTCGCTATACTGCCGGCGAGCAGGCCGAATATCACTGCACGGTGATCCATTCCGAATATCATCATTCCGAGCACCACGGAAACCAGCACGCAGATTTTCCATGCGGCGTCGCCGAAAGCGGCGAGAAAGAACCTCTTGTAGCCGTTAAGGAGCATGTAAGTAGTGGTACCAAGCGAAAGAAACACCAGCGAAGGCGCCAGCCATCTCAAGGCGCTCCGCCCCAGTGCGTACTTCTCCGGATCGTCGCCCGCCCGCCACGAAGTGAACAGGCGTATTACGGAATCCGGCCACAGCATTATTGCCGACGCTACGATGAGGAGCACCAGCAGTTGGACCGTAAGTACGGTGTTGGCGAATTTCCAGCCCGCCTCTTCGCCTTTCCCGTCAACTTCACCGGCAAATACGGGAAGAAACGCCGGCCCTATCATTTCCTCGCCGACAAGGAATACAGCGTAAATACAGCTCAGAAAAGCGAACCCGTAAATGACGTCAAAATCCGCGCCGGGCAGATAGGAGCCGACAAGCCACGCCTGAACGGCGCTGGCCGCTTTGAAAATCCAGTGAGCCGCCATCACCACAAGTCCGGCCCTGGCTATTCTGTGCGACGTTTTCACGCGAGTCCTTGACGGTTAATGGTTCGCATTCACCGAATCCTCAAAAAGCCCGCTGAGCTGTTCGACGTTTTTCAGAATATCAAACTTCTCCGTTACTGTCTCGCGTCCCGCCCGCTTTATTCTGTCTCTCAGGCCGGGGTTGAGCGTCAGTTTTTTTATTCCCTCAGCCAGCGCATGGGGGTCCGCCGGCGCCGCCATGTAACCGGTAACGTTATGGCGTAGTATTTCACGGGCCGCGGAAACAGCCGTGGTAACAACCGGCACGCCCATGGCCATGGCCTCGATGATCACGTTCGGCATTCCGTCTCTGTCGCCTTTCGAATCGACAACGGAGGGAAGTACCAGCACGTCAGCTTCGGAATAGGCTTTTTTAACTTCTTCCAGCGGGGCTTCTCCTTCTATTGACACTTCCTTTTTCAAATCCCTTTTTTCGATCGTCCCTTTCAAGGCTTTTTTCAGCGGACCACCTCCCAGGATCCGGCATTGCAAGGAGAATCCTTCATTCTTCAGAATGCGGCATGCTTCCACCAGGTAGATGAACCCCTTTTTTTCCACCAGCCGACCCACTCCCAGCACCAGGGGGACCGCCGTGCAGGCCGGTCTCTCCGGAGGGTTGAATTCCTCGAGACAAATCCCGTGTCTCACGCATTTGATCTTTCCCGCAGGCGCGTCCGGAAACTGCGTGCGGAGCCTGTGAAGACCGTGTTCGGTGCAGACGCTGATGAATCGGGCGGACCGGACGTGAGGGGCCAGTTCTTCCGGTGACTGCGTGTATATGTCCCAGGCGTGCGCCGAAACACTGTATCCTGTCCCGAGCAGAAGCGACATAGTCATGGCGACATCGGCCGGAACGAACATGAAATGGGCGTGAACATGGTCGATCTTTTTTTTGCGGGCCTGAAAAGCGAACACGGCGCCCGCCGCGAAAACTTTCGCGCCCATACCGCGTCCGCGTCCGCTTTCCCGGGCTGATGACATGGTTTTAAAGTAGGCGCGGAAATACCTCTGGGGAGAAGAGAACAGGAAATAAAACTGGCTTACCACGAGCCTCAACGAAAGAATGGAAGGGCAGTAAGATATGTTTGATGCCTCTTCGCGGCCCGACGGCAGGTTCCCGCTCTGCGGACGGCGCAGAGAAAATATCTCAATATCGGCGCGCCGTTTCCGCAGTGCGCGAATCTCCCTCAGAACAAACGTTTCGCTGACGGACGGAAAAGAAGCGAGCACGTAAGCAATTCTCATCCGGTTTCGTTCCAACCTTTCAGCGTTTCCCCGTAGAAGGCCTCGGTCTCCGAAGCCGCCCTTCTCCATGTCAGAGATTCGGCCCCGGCTGTTCCCTCCTCGCTTAATTTCGCGCGGAGCCGGCCGTCTTCCGCGACGCGTCTTATGGCTTCGGCCAGTTCCCCGGGCCTGTCCGGAGGAACGGTTACAGCCGCGCCGCCCGCCGTTTCCGGGGCCGCTCCCCTGTCAGTGCATACCACGGGCAGGCCGCACGCCATGGCTTCGGCAATCGGCAGGCCGAATCCTTCGTGGAAAGAAGGCATTACCAGCATTTTCGCCATATTGTAAAGGCACGCCAGATCGTTGTCCGGCACAAACCCCGTAAAAATAACGTCTTCACCCAGTGCCAGTTGACGAGCCGCGCGGAAAATCTCTCCGCATCCCCATCCCTGGATACCCGCGATCACCACGCTGAACGTCAGCTTTCCTTCCTTTTTCAGGAGATATGCCGCCCGCAGAAGACCGATGATGTTTTTTTTCGGTTCCAGCCTGCCGACAAAAAGGATAAAATCGCCGTTAAGTCCGTATTTACGCTGTACGGACTCAAAAGCTTCCGTGTCATGAAATTTTCTGAAGATTTTCTTCACGCCCGGGCGAATAACACGGACCTTGCGCGGATCCAGGCCGAAATGCGTCAGTATGGACCGGCGCGTGTCTTCGGAAGGCACTATCACGCCCGCCGCTTTGCTGATCGAGCGGGGGAGAAGCAGATTGTAGTGCGCGGTGTTGCCCCATCGGCAGTAACGCGCCTGTTCAAGGGCCATAAGATCGTAAACGGTCAATACCACCGGCAGAGAAGTAAAAAGCGGAGCAATGTAAGCGGGCGCGTGAATAAGGTCCGCGTTTTCGCGCCGTGCCAGAACCGGAAACGCCAGGTGTTCCCAGAGTATCCTTAACGGCCTGCGGTGCAGGGGCAGGGAAGACCTCACGGTGCGAAAGTGTTCCGCAGCGGGGTCCGGCGCGGAGAAACGCGGCGGAGTGAAAAAGACGTAGTCTTCTTTGCCCCATTTCGCCAGCGAACGCGCCAGATTTACAATCGATGTTTCGACGCCGGAGTGGATGTGACTCGCGAGCGCGCCGTTTAGAGCTATCTTCACAGCTTTATCATACCGCCAGAAGTTCGCGGTATGTCCTTTGAATTGTTTCCACGAGATCTTCGATTTTGAAATCGCGTCGGACTCTTTCCTGCGCGGCACGTCCAAGCCCGGCTGCTCTTTCGGGATCGCGGATAAGACCCTTTACGGCCCCGGCCGCGGCGCCGGGGTCTCCCGGCTTCACCAGTATGCCGTTTACGCGGTCTCGTATTATCTCGGCGGGCCCGCAGGAATTCACCGCTACTACCGGCTTGCCCAGAGCCATGGCTTCCAGCACCGATCTGCCGAACGGTTCTTTTTCGGCGCAGTGCACGATAATATCCATGGCTTTCATTACCGCGCATATGTTCCGGCGATAACCCGTGAAAGATACTCTGCCCCGAAGGACGCCTTCGGCGGCTTTTTTCCTGAGACTGTTCACGTAGTCCGGATGATCTCCGAACAGATCATCCCCCGCCACGGCAAATCTTGCTTCCGGAACTTCCCGGGCGAGCAGATCCGCCGTTTTCAGAAACAGGTCGTGTCTCTTCCACGGCACGATCTGGCCGACTGTTCCGACCAGGATATTTTCGGGACCGGCCGCCATTTCTTTCCTCGCGTCCGCGCCCGTGTCCCGGGCGTGGAATGCCTCCAGGTCAACGGCGTTCCGGACTAACCTGATTTTCCCGGTGTCTTTCTCTCCGAAAGAGTATTCAAGAAGGCGGCGCTTTACCGTTTCGGACACGGCGATAACCCTGGAAGAGCGCTTCATCATATATCGGCCGGCCGCGCCGGCATCGGTGAGGTCGCGGCTGTGCCAGACGCAGGGAACACCCGCCCCGGCGGCGGCCGCCCCGCAGTAAATCTGAGCGGTATCGCTGTTGGCGTGTACAAGGTCTATATTTTCGCGCCGGATGAAAGAGGTTAATTGCCTGACGGCGGCTGAAACCGATAACAGGGACATTGCCAGCCTGAAAGGGTTCCTGCTCCGGCGGAGGCGGCGCAGGTTCACGTGGTTTACGGCAACGTTCCTCTCGTGCAGTAGATCCTCGAGTTCGCCGGGACCGGGTACAATCGCGTAAGGAATAAATTCCTTCCTGTCCAGTCTGCCGGTCAGATCCGCGAGTCCTTTCTCCGCGCCGGCGGCCCGGGATACGTGATTCACGTACAAAATCCTGTGCGGCAGGTCCATAACGGTTTATCGCCTCATGAGTCACGGGACAGGTTCAATATCCACCCTGAGGTAAGTTCAATGACTTCCCTTTCACATTCCAGGGAATAGAAACTGTGTCCGGCTTCGGGAATTTCGTTCAGCTGGTGATCGATTCGTTCCCGCGTGCAGAAATCCCGGTAAGCCCTTCCGGCGCGTTTTGTTTCTGAATCTCCGGCGCCGGTAACCAGCAGGATTTTTCCCGGATAGGAACGGAAACGGTCAATGAGAACCGATTCCGCTTCGGTTTCTTCCCGGCCGGCCGATTCATGGCCGAGCAGGGCCTTGCCTACAAGCCGGGCATTTACTCTTCCCAGCAGAAGTTTGCGCCAGGCGGCAGGATCCTTGAATTTCCTCAGGTAAGCTGCAAAAGCGCCTGCGGTTTTTCTGGCGCCGGCCGAATGGCTTTTGAGACGGCCCATAGCCTCGGGTGACCAGAGAACCAGTGCCCCTGCCCGCGTTCCCCGCACCGCCGCTCCAATGGCCGCTTTCGAGCCCGAACAGATGCCGAGGAGTATAACGCCGCCACAGTCTGTCTCCGACGCCAGATAACTTGCGGCTCTCCCGGTGTCTTCGATCATATCCGGAATGGTGACAGCCGGAGTGATTCCTCCGCTTTCGCCTCTTCCGCGAAAATCTATTCTCAGGCAGTAGAAACCCTCTTGCGCAAACCTTCTTGCGGCCTTGACGAACATCCTGTGCGGCCCCAGCCGACAGCCCGACCATCCGTGCAGAAAGACTATTCCCGCGCGGCTTCCGTCCTGTGCAGTGTCAGGGCAATGCAGGACGCCGCGCACGGTTTCACCTCCGCTTTCAAATTCCGCAAATCGTTCCATGGGAAATTTCTCTGTCAGTTGGAGAGTGCCTGTCAAAGCTGACAGCACACTTTTCTGTCTAATTCTCCGGCCATTAAACAGTAGCAGGTGTGGCCATACCATCCTTGTCTCAATCTTTGTCCCGATCCTCGTCGATATCATTGTCCCGATCCTTGTCTCAATCGATCCGACGATGATCGGGACGAAGATCGCGACAAAGATAAGAAATGGACAGTGATCGGGACGACGATCACAGCAACGATGACTAAGAGCCACTATTTAGTGGCCGAATTAATAATTGTCCTTTTTTTAGGTCATTAGCCGTTTTTCGAGTCTCTCCCCCGTTTTCCAATACACTTAAATGCTTTCTTAACCGCCACCCTTTCCGCCGCGGCGGACGCACACCCTTAACCGACCTGCTTAGTCGTCACGTGCGAGCCGTTGCAACAGAGTCGTTTAAGCGTATACGACAAAGCGTGGCGGTTAAGTGTGCGATTAAGTGTCCCAACTCGTCCTACATCCGTTTTCATAGAACCTCTGACACTGTCAGTTGGAGAGTGCCTGAACGCCCAGCCAGTCGGACGTGCGTTCGATGACCGGGGAAGCGTCCACGTAACCAATCCGGTTCCAGAAAGGCCGGCAGATCACCGTTTCGGTTTCCGCCGTGACTCCTTTTTTCCTTATACAGGCGGCCGCGGCTTCAACCGCCCTGGAAAATCCCTGCCGGTGCATGATATTTACCAGAAGCACGGTTTTTACCGCCGGCCGCGGAATGGTCGATATATCCAGCTCGCGCAGTTTTTCGTAAAGCCCCGGCGACACGGCGTAGCCGCCGAGGTCAATGTCCCGTCCCTCGGAAACTTCCTTTTGTATCTCGCGCCTTGACGCCCTGCTTTTTCCTAAGGCGGCCATTTCCCTGACCAGTTTTCGTTGAAGTTCCTTTTCAATGTATTCCCGCCCGTCGGCGACCGGTTCCCAGAGTACAAGCGGACCGCCCCCGGCACGTTCGGCCGCGAAAGCCGCCAATGTTGCTCCAAGCCTGAGCCCCAGAAGACCCACGGCGCCTCCCGTCCGTCGGCGCAGAAAATCGAGCGAGGCGTTTATATCCCGCACCCAGTCGTCCGGCCCGAAGTCCCGCATGGCGCCACTGCTGTCTCCACAGCCGCGGTAATCCAGCTTGAGCACCGAAAACCCGACTTCGGACAGTGCTACTGCCGTTTCCGACAGGGCCCTGGCTGAACACTTGCGTTCTTCGAACAGCGGAGGACAAATTACAATCGACGCGACATGACGCCGTGGAGAATACAGCATGCAGTGAAGGCGTTGGCCGTCCGTCTCGAGGTACAGCTGTTGTTTTTCGCCGGGCATTACGAGGTTTTGCTCCGCACAAACTCCGCAAGCGCCTTTATCGTCTGGAAATTGGTGACCTCGAATTCCTCGTCGTCAACAGCAACTCCGAATTCTTCCTCCAGCCCCACCACCATTTCCAGAAGGCTGACCGAGTCAACGCCGTAGGTCTCCGTAAGAGATTTGTCTTCCTCTATGTCTTCCGGGGACACCTTCAGGAACAGGCGTTCCACCAGCATCTTCTTTAACCTGTCTTCGATTCGTCCGGTCATGTCCGTTCTCCCTGTACCTGATTATGTATTCGGCGTGCCGTACGTCAAGCCCGCCCTGCAGAGCGTCCATTATCGCGGCCTGTTCCGTCAACCGGTTTTCGGCCTTCCAGGCCCCGGGTTCTGCCTGTCAGCCGATTCTTTCAACCGGCTTGCCGTTTACGAAGAGTTCTTCGCGTTTGAAGTCGGCCGTGATTTCAGTGCCGTCCTCGTAGGTTGTTCTTTCGACATCTTCCGCGAGCCGCTCCCATTTTGTCATGAAAAGTGTCTTCAGATGACCGTACCGTTGTACGCATAGCTCGTAGCGGGCCGCCACGCGCTTGAGAGCGCGTTCGGTAAACACTCCCACCACGCGCGAAGGCCGCAACGTGAATTCCCATCGCGGCAGTTCGGCGTAAAGCAGACAGCGCATGGTATCGGGCCAGTTAACGCCCATGTTCTCGGTCATGGTCAACCCGTGAAAGGCAAGCTTGAAGAGCTGTACGGGTTCGTCGATCATGCGGCTCAGGGGCCAGTCTTCGCCCAGAGTGTCTTTCAATCCAACGCCGTCGTGATTACTGATGTCGCACGACAGCGCCGCCCACATGAACGCCGTTTCAGACTGTACCGTCCCGAAGACACTCTTGACGTCTTTCATCACGCGCTCCATCCCGCGCACGAAGTCTCCCCGGGGTCCGCCGTGCACCGGATGGTAATTTACCTCGGCGGGGTTGCCCAGCCCGTCGCAGAAAACAACCCCGCGTACGCCCATCCGGCGCAGGCGGCGCAGGTGATCGGTAACGGCTCCCTCCCGGTAGGCAAGCGGCCATTGCATACGCGTGATGCCTCCGCCCAGGAGGTTTTTCGCGAGGGGCTGACCGTACTTGCCGTGAATTGTCGTAGCCCAGGAAAAATCGGGTGACGTTTCGTAGGCGTTGTGAAAATTATCGTGTACGCAGATATGGTATCCCATGTCCCCGCCGGCCGCGATGAGCCGGCGGAAACCCGATTCGCCTCCGATCCTTTCGTCGATCGGGAAACGCGTTGGAAACATGGCGTCATGCCCGTCGGGGTACCAGCCCACGCTCTGGGTTGTGATGTTCCTGAGGCCCGCCGAGTGCAGTTTGCGCAGGCATTCTATGGCCTCGTCAAACGTCAGGTAAGCTTCGTACCGGAGGTCCGGCGGTTTGGAATCATACGATCCCTGGAGCGCTCCCCTGGTAAGCATGGCGTGGAACAGCTTGATAATATAGCCGTTTGTCACGTGCGCGAGGGCCGGCGATTCCTTTATTCGTTCCGTGAGACGTTTCTTGCCCAGATCGTCCATCACGTGCCTTCGAAGGCGTTCGGCAACGGGCCTCAGCGGGTCCCCGCCGGCCGGAATGGGAATCAGCCTTATTTCACGGCGGGCGGAATCCACGGGGTCCGGCCAGTCCCGCCGCAGTGAGAAACCGAAGGCGACTTCGGCTTTTCCTTCGCCGTCGGTTCGAACACTGCAGAGTGTATCGGCGATGGCGGCCGTTGACAGCAGCATCATGGAACCGCCGCGGTCGAAGCATGCCGCGACCGGCAGAATCGGCATCAACTGCCAGCGCGGTTGCTCGCCGTACAGCAGAAAGCGGTCTTCCAGTTTCGGCTTGCCGTGAGCCCTGCACAATACGCCGCAATTAAGCGGTAACAGCACCGCTCCGTCTCCGGAAGCGGTCAGTAATCCGGGCAGGATTTCCACTCCGAACAAACGGAAAAGTTCAGGTTCCATTTCCCTGACCGAGGGAATATCCAGTCCAACCGCCAGTTCCCCGTTTTCCACGCGCAGTTCAAGCGTAAATTCAATCCGCCTGTTTGGTATGGCGACGTCCACTTTCGCGGAACTCTCTCCCGCGCGTGCGTCAAGAAGCTCCAGGCGGCGGCAAAACTCCGGTCTCCTGACCGTGTTGTTGAAAAGTTCCGCTTCCAACAGGGGGGCGGGTCCCCTGCGGCAGTGATGCACTGTTGAGGTGATCTCAAGCCGCGGGATTTCGCGGTCCTTCGACAGGACGCACGTGAGCCTGTCGTCTCCGAAAGTAAGTTTTTTCAATGCTGGTCCTTTCAGAGAACCGCGCCCGCCGGGAATATTTGATTGCCCGTTCGCGCCGTGGTTCAGCTTTCGGGCGCCTGCTTCGGCTTTTCATGGAGGAAAGCCTTTCAACGTAAAACGTGCCTTAAATGTCATCGCGGACGGGAGTTATGTCAATTTCAAAACTGTTTGCAGGACCGGAGTCGAAACTGCAATAATCACGGTTTCCGGAAAAGGAGCCGATTTAACGCCATGTTCAGCGCCAGTTTTTTCAGAAAATACGTGAAGACGTCCCCGCCCTTTTTTTTGCTCACACTGTTCCTTGTTACGATGCCGTTATCCGTTTTCGGGCAGGGACATGACCGGCCGGTCAAGTCGCTGGCTTTCAGCCCCGGCGGTGAACTGCTGGCCAGCGGCGGCGAGGACGGGACGATTCGCCTTTACCGCGCGCGAACCGGAGAGTTTATCAGGACCTTCGGAGGCGGGCAGACACTGACGGCCGACATTGCTTTCTCGCCGGACGCCGGGAGAATAGCCTCCGCGGGCTGGAACGGATCGGCCGCGGTATGGAACGTTGAAAACGGCGGCCGTTTGGCGGAGATAGATATTGCGGATGGCGAGCCCGTAACGGTTAACGCGGTGGCTTTCAGCCCGGACGGATCTCTCGTGGCGGTCGGAAGCCTCGACATGAAAGTCCGTCTCTGGGAACCGTCCAGCGGGCGCATTGTGAAGTCGCACGAGTTCGATCTTCCGATACCCGAGTGCCTGGCCTTCTCCGCCGACGGAAAACTGCTGGCATGCGGAACGCGTACGGGGGCGGTGCGCGTATGGCGGGTGGAACCGTGGGAAACAATTGCCGAATTCAAGGCCGGGGGGCATGTACGTGAAATAACTTTCGGTTCCGGCGGCGAGACGGTTCTGATCGGGACTCGGCACCTGGAGCTCTGGAATATAGCGGGCTCTCGAAGACTGGATCCGCCCGTTGATATCAGGAAGGCCTCGGGTTGGGCGTTTAACCGGGAGGGAAACGTTGTTGCGGCAATTGAGCGCAACAGGATAGTCCTTTACCCGCCCGGCGGACAGTCCAGGAAACTTCCCCGCCGCTTTGACCCGAGCGTCGTGGCCGCATCCGGAAGCGGCGAGATGCTGGCGGCGGGTTACGGGAACGGCGCGATTGATATTTACAATGCGGCGACGGGAGAAAGAACAGCGGAAATCCCGCGTTTCACCGGAGAAATCCCTCTCCCGGAACCTCCACGCGGTGCGCCGGAATCCCTGGCAGGTAAAAACCTTTTCGACGGTAAAACGGAATGGTTGTCCTCTTTCCAGACGCGGGGGCTGTGGTTCGGGCGTGACGCGGAACCGGGCCTGTATTTCAAGGTACTGGCCACGCCGCCGCAGATGGTCGGACGCGATTACGTCTGCCTGCCCGTGAACCTGGGTACGCGGCCTTTTGAGCTTACATGGGAGGCCGTAATAGACCACAACGGGGGTCCGGGCATGTTCTGGCCCGGCGTGACGGCGGGGGTCGCTTCCGGGCCGCCGTACAGGATGGGCAAGGATGACGTGGCCGTCGTTATGACCCTGCATTACATGGGCGTGTTCGCGGGCGCATCGGAAGGGGAACCTTATGTTCCTCACGCCAACTACAGCCACTACCGCGCGCCGAAACTCGCGAAGCTGGGCATGGGCGGTTCCGTACCTGCGGTAAAGTTTTCACGCGAAGCTAAAGGCACCTTTGCCACCGGAAGGCCGATGCGCTTTCGTATC
Organism: Kiritimatiellia bacterium; assembly: GCA_046483125.1. Lineage (GTDB taxonomy): Bacteria > Verrucomicrobiota > Kiritimatiellia > UBA8416 > JAWODU01 > JAWODU01. The sequence continues at coordinate 34,117 of JAWODU010000049.1, read as the reverse complement.
CGCCGCGACTCCCGGGGAGTAATTACCTTTGCCGCCTGGTGTCCGCACGCTGGGCAGACGGCCTGGGATCCGTGGTGGAAACGCGAATGGAAACTGCCCGTGGAATACTCCGGGACCGCGCTCGACTACCTGTTCGTCAAGCGCGTGGGAGTGGCTGCGGTACACCTCGGACAACAGTCTACCGGTTATGGAGATATATTCAAACTCTCGGGGAGGTTTTCCAGAATGACTTTGAAGCTGGACCCGCCCGTGGTTGAGAAAACCACGTGGAAGGGCCCCCTGTGCGTTGCCGGTGACGAAATAACGGTAAGCGGAAGCGGTTTTACCCCGGACCTGCGCGTTACGGTAGGCGGCGAAGAGGCCGGAAATGTTCAGCACGTGAGCGGGAGCGAGCTTCGGCTGAAAGTGCCTGATATTCCGGCCGGGCGTCGTTACGATGTAGCTGTTTCCCGTCCCGGCGGCCCCGGCCACCGCCTGAAAGACGCCTTGCCCCTCGGACGTCTCCTTGAAGATATATCTCTGCGGGAAACCGTACCGGCGGGAGGCGGCGAAGTAATTCTGCACGGCCAGGGCTTTACGGAGAAAACGGAGATTTATTTCGGGTCCGCCCGGGCCGATATTATTGAACTTACGGCTTCAAACAGGGCGAAGGTCCGTGTTCCGGCGGGAAAGCCGGGACGGGTTACTGTAACTGCCCGCGAAGGAAACAGGGCTTTTGCCGGTAAACTGAAATTCGGATATACGCCGCGCCCCTCGCTGTTCTTCGACAGGGACGAACTGGCCGGAATAAGGAAGAGAATTTCAAAAGGCGCTTCGGCAGGATGGCTGGAAAAAATCGTCAAACACGCGGACGCTGTTGCCGGCGGCAAGGTTGCCGCGAAGCGGGCTCTCAGGGACATGCCCGCGCTGATATGGGGTTACGCTTTCACCGGAAATGAGAAATACATCAAACCGCTGGGCCGCTGGATAGAGGCTGTTTCGGAAACCGGGATCGGCCGCGTTGGCGAAGCGGACGCCATGGCGGCGATGGCGTACGATTTAACCGCGCCGCAGTTGCCCGTGGAACTGCGCGCGAAGGCCGTAAACTACTTTCTGGATCTTCAGAATGAATATCTGCGTCTGGACAACGAGGGCAACTGGCACGTTACAGCCATGCATTCATTCAACCCCGGCTGCAACGGCCCCGCCGCAGCGGTTTCCGCGGCGGTACGCAACGCGAGCGGCCGGACTGAGGAGGCGCTGGACGCCGCCGAAAGAAATCTGCGTTTCTATATTGAATCGGCTTTCGGCCCGGACGGCGGTTCGGTAGAGGGTCTGAGCTGGGGTGTTTCGGGTCTGCAGTGGACTATCAGGGGCGGGCAGATTCTGGCCCGCCACAGGGGGAACCGCGGCCTGCTGGAACACCCGCACCTTGAAAGGATCGGGCATCTTTACCGTTCCATGCTCGCCACTCCGCGCGATTTCTGCCGGTTCGGCAACATGCACAGCGGTCTCAAGGGGCTGGGCGCCTGCGGTGTTCTCGGTGCCAGGTACGACGATCCTCTTCTGCTCTGGTCGGCCGGCCGCCTGTTCGAGAAAGCCGGCCGGAAAGAAATCGACGAAGCGGCAATGGCAATGCTGGCAGGCGCGCCGGAGAAAACTGTTGCAGAACCGCCGCCGGTTCCGGTTCTTTCAGTACTTGAAGACATACAATGCGGCGTGATGCGAAGCGCGCCTGTTCTCGACGCTCCATTCGCAGTGGGCGTCAAGGGCAGTGACGGCCCGCTATCCTATCATTTTCAGAAAGACGTGGGTTCCTTCGTGTTTTTCGCCCACGGCACCGAGCTCGTGCGCGATCCGGGGTGGGGTTCAATGAAAGCCGAAGACCACAGCATACCCGTTATAGACGGCGTTGAGGGCGATGCCTCGGGCGGGTTCATTACCGATACTTTCACCAACGGTCCCTGGCGCGCGGTTGTCCTGGACGCGACGCACAATCGGGAGCCGTGGGGAATAAAGCGTTTCCGACGCACTGTGCTTCTGCACGCTCAAGGCCGTGTCGTAGTGCTGGACGATATTGTTCCGGCCGAAGGGAGTCCCGGAGAAGTGGTGAGCCGTTTCCAGACGCCCGAGGCGGATCTTACAGGCAACCCGCGCGGGGCCGTTACAAAGCGCGGGAATGCTGTAATGCGTATAAGATTTTTCGGGCCGGAAACGGAACTCTCGGTACAGGACCGTAAGCGCGGCCGCCACTGGAAAGGAAAGTGGCAGGCAGTCACGGTCCGTTACACCGCTGATGAGAAACATCCGCTTGTTACGGTATTGGCCGCGGGTAAGGGGGAGTCGGCTCCGGAGGTCGAAGCGGAACTCGTTTATGGCGACAAGAGCATTGTTGTCGATCTGCCGGGTATCGGGCGGGCGGAGTTCAAGGCGTCGAACACGGGATGGGCCTGTGTTGCCGGGGAGCGGGGCGGTCCAGAACGCCTGCTCGATTCGCCTCCGCCTCGGCGCGAACTTCCCATGGCCGGCGCCGTACGCGCCCGTAAGCCGCCGGTGATTGACGGGAAGCTGGACGATCCCGTCTGGCAGAGCGCTCCGCCCGCGCCGGGTTTTGTTCTTAACAATACGTGGAAAGAAGACCTTGGGGCGGAATTTGACACCGGGGCGCGCTTTGCTTACGACCGGGAAAATCTGTACGTTGCCCTGCGGTGTTACGAGCCCGAGCCGGACGGACTTGTGACAAACGTGACGGGTCCGGCACAGGGAGCGCACGGCAACGATCACGTTGTATTGTTTCTTGATCCGGGGTTTGAACGCAGAAAAAGTGCTTACGCCGGGTGCGCGCTGTTGGCGGACGGCAGGGACCTGGGTCCTTACGGCCATTCCGGCAACCTTGGCAGGGGACTGATTTCTGCAGCAGCAGCCCGGGCCCCCGCCGGCGATAACGGAAAGAGCGCCTGGACGCTTGAGGCCGCCTGGCCGTGGGAGTCCATTCTTTTCGACCGCTGGCACGAGATGGAGAACCCTCCCGGAATCGAACCGGGCGAGCGTATGGGACTTAACATACAGCGGTACCGCGCCCAGCGCCCGCGCGAAACTTCCTGCTGGACCCGTTGCTACGCGTGGCCCCAGGCCATGCCCTGGCGCTGGGGCATACTGCTGTTACAGTAAAACCGCCCCTGGGAGAACAACCTTACAGTGAAAACAGACATATCAGGTTATTTTGATCTCATAGTTGTAGGCGCCGGCACAGGCGGCTGGCCCGCTGCGGTCGGCGCCGCGCGCGCCGGAGCGAGCGTACTGCTTCTTGAAGAAGATGAGTTCGCCGGCGGCGCGCCTGTGGATAACTACATCACAATGCCCTGCGGGGAATACGTGACCGGGGTATACGCTGAATTAATAGAAGCTCTCGAACGAAGGCACAGATTACCCGTCGCGGAACACGGCCCTATCCCGAAATTGTGGAGCCGCTGGTTCCTGCCCTCAAGTTTCAGGATAGAGATAGAACGCATTATTGCCGCGGAAAAAAACATAACATTTATATCGGGATTGAAAGTCCAACAGCCCATTGTCGAAACATCGGGTAATGAATCCAGGGTAAAGGGCGCGCTGATTTCTGTGAACGGCCGGGAGATCAAAGTTCGAGCTGGTATTGTTATCGACGCTACAGGATCTGGCCTGTTTGCCGAAAGCTCAGGCGCGGCCGTGATGTACGGTTCGGAGGAGAGAGAAGTCTTCGGCGAAGCACACGCGTACCGGGAGACCACGAAAAGGGTCCAGCAATGTACACTGATGTACGTTGCACAGAGAATAGGAGACGACCATCTTGACTTCAGGGCAAAGGGCCTGCGAACGGGGGTTGATCCGGAGTTCGGATGGCTTGAGAGGAATTATGATACGGCTATGAAACGCAGTTGCGGTATTTACCTTACCTGGGGCGCGAGCGTGGAATGCGCCGACACGCGCGACGAGACCTGCCTTTCCGACTCCAGGAAAGAGGCGATGGCGATCCTGCGTGACCAGGTTGCGGTTCTCCATGAGCACGGCCACCTCGTCCATCTGGCTCCAAGAATGGGGGTGCGCGAGTGCCGCCGAATAGTCGGAGAAGATATTCTGACCGAGTCCCGGCTGCGGGCCGGAAAGTTTCCCGAGGATACAATAGCGGTCGGTAACTGGTTCCTGGATAACTGGGGAGGGGATATTGCCGAAGAAGACCGCCAGGTGCCGCCTTATGGTATTCCCCTGCGCGCCTTTACGCCCAAAGGTACGCTTAACCTCGTGATGGCGTGTAAGGCGATAAGCATTTCTCACGTTGCCTTCAGTTCATGGCGGGTTCAACCCACGGTTGCCGCGGCGGGCCAGGCCGTTGGTGTTGCCGGGGCGCTTGCGGCCGGAAGAGGAGTCGATGTACGGGATCTTGATTTCGCGCTTATTCGTGATGAACTCGCCGCGGATCCCCAGGGGTATCAACTCGATTTTCAATGATGCTATTTGGTTCTACACAGGGCGAAAGTTTACGGTTATACTACTGGTTTTAACACGCAGTTTGAAAACGGTGCTGAAATGCTCAGGACTTCTTACAGAATAGCCACGATAGGCGGAATTCCGATCAGATTGCATATCTCCCTGGTGTTTACGATCGGCTTCCTGATTGTCTACGACGCAATAGCCTTTGGAATTTCCTCCGTGCCTTTTACGCTGGTATTTGCAGTCGCCTTTGTGGCCAGCATTGTGGTCCACGAACTCGCGCACTGTTTCGTGGGAATCAGAAAAGGCGCCCGGGTCCGGCAGATAACACTGATGATGATCGGAGGGGCCGCGCAGATGGAGGGAATACCTACAAGGCCCCGGGACGAAATGCAGATGGCGATCGCCGGCCCGGCCATGAGCCTGGTAATAGGCGGAAGCTTGATGGGGCTGAGCGCCGCGGCTGCTTTGCTTTCGGAGGGGCTTGCCTCGGTATTATTCCTGGTCGGTTTTCTTAACATCGTTTTAGCCGGCTTCAACCTTATACCCGCGTTCCCGACCGACGGGGGGCGCGTTCTGAGGGCGGCGCTCACGCGAAAACTCGGCCGTGTGCGCGCTACCTATGTGGCCGCGAAAATCGGAAAGATACTGGCCGTATGCCTGGGTGTCGCCGCTTTCTTCAATCTTCTGCCGTGGTCCAGCTCACTCGGCAGAATGATAATGATCTTCATCGCCGTCTACCTTTACACGCAGGCCGGAAACGAGTACCGCATTGTCCGGATGCAGGAAGCCGCTAAAGGCGGGGGGTTCGGCCTGTGGTCGCGCGTGGGTTACGGTCCTTACGCGGACGGCGGCGACGATCAGGTCAGTGTCGGTCCGCCGCCTTATGAAAAGGGACCCGATCGCAAGACCGATCTGCGGCCCGACGATGAAAATCCCTTCCGCAATCTGTTCGGTGGATAACCGCCGCGCCGCCCCGGCGCGAATCCGCCCGGCTGCAAGTTGTTCTTGCGTTCTCCGGCCTCTTGATGTACCAGAATCTTATGATCTGGCATATCCGTCGTTTTGTGCGGCGGAGCACGGAGGTTCCGATGAATAAGATTCTTTCGATCGACGACGAGCCGGCAATGCTCAGATGCCTTCAGGGCGTTCTGGAGCATGAAGGCTATAAACTTGCAGTTACCAGCGACCCGGAGGAAGGACTCCGGATACTTCGCGAAGACGAGTCCATATGCCTGGCGCTCCTGGACATAAGAATGCCAGGAAAGAACGGATTTGAAATTTACAGGGAGATGAGGAAGTTCCGGAAGGTACCGGTTCTGTTCGTCACAGCTTATCCCAAATCATTCAACAGTAAAAGCGACCACATTGTGCGGATGTGGAAAGAAGAGTTCGCCGATGGAACCACGGACATACTTTACAAGCCGTTCAACGCGGCAACGCTCGTGGAAAAGGTAGAAGGTCTCATAGGCTCTCCCGAAAAAGATTCCGGAGGAAGCGAATGACGAGACAGTCGGATCTGGACATAAACCGCCATATACGCCGCGTCTTGGTGAGGCACTGGATTGATCTCGGCAGACTTTCCATACGCACTTACAACGGTTCGGCCATCATTCGCGGAAGGCTGGAACGGATACCGGGAAACGAAGAAGGGCTCACCTCCGCCATTGTCGAGGGAATGTTCAGGGAAATGAAGCGAGCGGCAGGAATACGCAGGGTTAAAGCTGAATTCGAAAACTGGACCGACCGGGACGGCGGATGGAAGCCGGTTCAGCCCGATTCCGCGCCCGACAGTCAGCGCAGAACCGCGCCGATACCCCGGCAGACGTACGAAATCCGCGGGGATCCGAGGGACGGCTGAAAGCCCCGCCCGTTCAAGGATTGATCTGCTTCGCACATCGATATGCTGAAATGAACCGCACACCAGACAGAGACACCCTTCACCGCTGGACGCTGGAAGACGCCGCCGAAACCTACGGCATACGCAACTGGAGTGAAGGGTATTTCGATATTGCCGAAAATGGCACGGTAACCGCCAGACCGGGCGGGCCGGACGGCTCTGCGACACTGGACCTGACGGAAATTGTCGGGATTGCCGAACAGCGCAATCTGAGCATGCCGCTTCTCGCGCGCTTTTCCGGAATACTGCGCTCCAGAATAAAGGAGATAAACGAAAGTTTTATTTCGACCATGAAGGAAGCCGGTTACCGTGGCGGTTACCGCGGCGTTTATCCCGTGAAAGTCAACCAGAAGCAACACGTGATCCGTGATATAATGAGATTCGGCAGGCCCTATCATCACGGCCTGGAAGCCGGAAGCAAAGCCGAACTTATCGCGGCGGTAGCGGCCATGAGCGACCCGGAGGCGTTTCTCATATGCAACGGCTATAAGGACCAGGAATTTATCGACCTGGCCCTGTACGCTGAACGGATGGGGATACGCACGTTCATAGTTATCGAGATGCCGGGCGAACTTGATGTTGTTCTGGAGCGGGCGCGCAGTCTGGGCGTCACGGCCCGTCTCGGCGTGAGGGCCAAGCTTTCCAGCCGCGGAGGCGGCAGGTGGGACACTTCCGGGGGCGATATGAGCAAATTCGGCCTGGCGCCCTCCCAGATTATTGAACTCGTGGACAATCTCCGTAAACGCGGCATGCTCGAATGGCTTCAGATGCTTCACTACCACATCGGAAGCCAGGTACCGGACATTCGCCGGGTGCGCACGGGACTGGAAGAAGCTTCGCGTTTTTACGCCGAACTTGTTTCAGAGGGAGCGGCTATGGGCATAATCAACATAGGCGGCGGACTGGGAGTGGATTACGACGGTTCTCATACCAGTTCGGCCAACAGCACCAACTATTCCACGCAGGAATACGCGGCTGATGTTGTTGAAGCCGTAATGAAGACCATGGACGAAACAGGCACCGGGCATCCCACTATTGTGAGCGAATCGGGACGGGCGACGGTAGCGCATCATTCGGTGCTCTTGTTCAACATACTTGACGTAAGACGGCTGGAGGCCGGCAATCTTCCCGATGAGACCCCGCCGGGCGCGAATGAAATGCTTGAGAACCTTTTCACGGCACGCAGGGATCTGACACCGCGCAACGCCCAGGAGATTTATCACGACGCGCTCTATTACCGCGACCAGATACGGACCGGCTTCCTGCACGGCGATGTTTCGCTTCGCGAGCGCGCTTTGGCGGAAAACATTTTCTGGGATATCATAGTGCGGATAGCCGGGGAAATGAGGAGCCGCAAATACGTTCCCGAAGAACTGGCCGGGGTTGCCGCCGCCATGGCGGACGTTTATTACGCGAATTTCAGCCTCTTCCAGTCCCTGCCCGACCTGTGGGCAATAGACCAGCTTTTCCCCATAATGCCGATACACCGCCTTGCGGAAAAACCTTGCAGGAAAGCCGTTCTCGCGGATATCACCTGCGATTCCGACGGTGAGATAAACGAGTTCATCGATTTGCGGGACGTCAAACGCGTATTGCCCCTTCACGCGCTGAACGGCGAGGAGTATTACCTCGGTGTATTTCTGGTGGGGGCCTATCAGGAAACTCTCGGTGACATGCACAACCTGCTGGGGGACGTTAACGTTTTACATTTCGACACCGCCGAAGACGGAAAAATAAAATGCGCCACTGAAGTGCCGGGCGACAGCGTCAAGCAGGTTCTGACCTGGGTGGAGTACGACCCCGGTGAAATACTGACGACAATCCGCGAGCTTGCGGACAGCCTGCCTCAGTCGCGGGCGCTTAAACCGGAAGAAAAGCGCAAAATAATGAAAGCCTACGAAGAGGGACTGGAAGGTTATACCTATTTCGAGAAGTAGAATTCTGCCGGATTACCTTTAAACAGTGCACAACCGTTCTCATGGATAAACCGTTTTTCCTGGATATTTCCCCGGAAACCGCCCGCGACGGCGCGTCGCCCTACGCGGTTCTGCCTCTTCCCTGCGAGAGGACCGTTACATATGGAACAGGTACGGCACGCGGACCGGACGCCGTGCTCCGCGCGAGCAGGGAAATCGAGGATTTTGACGAAGAACTTCTGGTTCGCACCGGGCTCGCGGTGCAGACATTGAACGCCCCGTCAATAAACAGGGAAAGTTCCGCGGAGAACCTGCGAGCTATAAAAAACACGGCGGAACCCGTGTTTCAGTCCGGCCGTTTCCTGATGGGCCTCGGCGGCGAGCACACGGTTTCGCTTCCGCTTATTGAAGCGGCCGCGAAACATTCCAGCGGACTCGCGGTTCTGTGTTTCGACGCTCATCTTGACCTGAGAAAGAAATATCAGGGCACGGAATATTCACACGCCTGCGTGATGCGGCGGGTCAGGGAACTGAATGTGCCGACCGTTCACCTCGGTGCTCGAAGCTGGTCGTCTGCTGAATACGACTACGTAAAAGAACAAAGTGTTCCCGTCATATCTGCGGAACGTACGCACGCGGAACCGCTGGAAAAGCTGAGTGACGGCATCCTGGAGCTTCTGCCCGGAAAGGTCTACATTTCGTTCGATATGGATGTTTTCGATCCTGCGCTTGTGCCGGGCACCGGCACGCCCGAACCCGGGGGACTTGACTGGCGGACCGTCCTGTTCCTGCTGAGGAAAGTAATCGCGGACAGGAAAGTTGTCGGCGCCGATATCGTCGAAGTCAGCCCTGTTCCCGGAACGCAGGTGAGCGAATTTGTCGCCGCCAGGCTGGCTGCAAAAATCCTCACATATCACAAGCACCGCAACCTTCTATAGCCCCCGTAACTGTAGAATTCGCACCGGGAGATTTTTAGACAGGATCTATCGGATCCACAGGATCCTAAGAGCACTGCCCACACTGTCTCTACTGCTCTGCTCTTCTTGCATCGCGGATAAGCGGCGCTGAAAAACCTCCAGTACGCCGCCCGCGATGCGGGCTGGTGCATGACGCGCGGACAGTGCACAGGCAAAGCTTCACAACTCCCCGCTTGACGCCGGCGTCGCTTACGGCAACACTGCCCGCATGAACGCTAAAACCGACTGGAATACCCCGCCCCTCTCCACTGCCGCCCCCGACTTCGAGAACCTCCTCGCCGTCCTCCGCGGCCAGAAGCCCGGCCGCCCCACGCTCTTCGAGTTCTTCCTCAACGGCCCGCTCTACCGGCGCCTGGCCCGGATGCCCGATCCGCCCGCGGACAACGAGAGCAGACTGCGCATGGAGCTTACCGCCTTCAAAAACGCCGGCTACGACTACGCCCACATCGGCATTCCCAACTTCGGTTTTCCCGGCGGCGAAAGCGAGACCAAGGAATCAACTTCCCTCAACATGGGAGGCCTCATCAAGGACCGCGCTTCTTTCGACGCTTACGACTGGCCCGATCCCGGAGTGGCCGATTACGGCATTCTGGACAGAATATCCGGGGACGTGCCCTCCGGCATGAAATACGTCGCAAGCGGCCCGTGCGGAGTGCTTGAAAACGTTATCGGCATAGTCGGCTTCGACACGCTTTGCTACATGATTATTGACGATGCAGAACTCGCCGGCGACGTATTTGAATCGGTCGGCTCCCTCCTTGTCCGCTACTACGAGCGCGTCGTGGAGCATCCCGTCATCGGTGCGGTTATCGGCAACGACGACTGGGGGTTCAAGTCGCAGACCATGATAAGCCCCGACCATCTGCGGAAGTACGTTTTTCCGTGGCACGCCGAAATCGTGAGTGTCGCGCACAGGGCCGGAAAACCCGCTATTCTTCATTCCTGCGGCAATCTCGCTTCGGTCATGGACGATGTAATTGACGGCATGAAATATGACGGCAAGCATTCCTACGAAGACACCATTGAACCCGTAGAGGAAGCCTACAACAGGTATCACGGCCGGATCGCCGTCATGGGCGGCATAGACGTGGATTTTGTCTGCAGGTCGGACCCGGAGAAAGTCTACGAGCGATCCGCCTCCATGCTTGAACTTTCTTCGGCAAAAGGCGCTTACGCGCTCGGCACGGGTAACAGCGTGCCCGAATACGTACCCGACCCCAACTACTTTGCCATGATCCGCGCGGCCCTGGACGCCAGTTAACCTTCGGGGTTGCCCGGCAGGCGCCGGGTGTGCTATCGTCTGCCTTCCTGCGAATCAAAACAACGGGGGTGTAGCTCAGTCGGCTAGAGCGCGACGTTCGCAACGTCGAGGTCAGGGGTTCGATTCCCCTCACCTCCACTTTTCGCCAAAGCATTAATCAAGGCCTGGTACCAAGTCTCGTCGGCTTGGGGCAGGCTCGTCATGCTGCTCTTGCCAGGTTGACGAGGACAACTCCCCCGATGATCCACATGATGAACCCTGCAATGCGCCAGATCCATTCCGGCGTTGCGGCGTTGACATAGAAACCACCTTTGACGAAGAAACCAGATCCGGTGGCGTGCGGACCAAGAAAGAAACACACGCCGCCCCAGAACGCGAGGATGCCGGGGACCATCGACTCAATCCCCAAGCGGTCGGTCAGGTAGCCCGTGCCGAACAGCAGTCCGAGAATCACCGCGATCTTGATGAGAACAAGTATCATCTTTCCTGTTGCCCCAACGTCATGCATCAGGCGGCGCGGGGACGCGGTCGCCTGAATGCGATTGGGTGCCCTTGTTTGATTTTCTCAGAATAAAACTTTCGATAGCTTTGCTTTTGAAAATGAAGACAAGAGAAAAGGACAACATGAATACACTTGGCCAGAGATCACGGCTTGAAAGAGATATAGTAGTGTACTCGGAATAGTCAAAGGTTAGCCGGAGAAGTTGACCAAAGAGAGCTGAAGCGGACGAAAGAAAGTGGTAAAGACCAATGATTGTGATCCAGAACCACAAACGAGCGTAGGCAGGCTCCTCGGCCCCTGCGTTTGCCTCCTGAGGGTTGGTTCTCACAAGAAGAGAAGCTATAGTATGACCTTTCAGAAGGAAGAGGCTAGCAACCAGAAAATAAAGAAGCGAATGCGTCACATTGAGTGCCAAATACGCCGGTCTGTTGGCAATGAACTCTGATGTGTCCACCGTGAATTGGATCACAGTCATAGGGATGGTTCGGACAAACATTGCCATCAGCCAAATCCCGAAGGCTTTGATGACAAGATCAAATGTATCTCTTTTTGTCATTCGCTTCCTTTCTTCGACTCCCAACGCCGCAAATGAGAGTTTTGCGCGGCTACGCGCAAATACTTCTCCATTTGCTTGTTAGCTTTCCTTGGTGTATATTCCTCTTGTGATGAAGACACATGTGGTCAGTATGAGACCAGACGTAATGGGAGGGACCCCGGTTTTCGAGGGAACCCGTGTGCCGATCCAGACCCTGATCGATTACATCGAGGGCGGTGAGAGCATTGATGACTTTCTCAAGGGGTTCCCGACAGTCACGCGGGAACAGGTGATCGCCGTTCTGGAAGAGGCCAAGGAGAAGCTTTTTGTCCCTGCGTAAGGTTCTCTTGGATGAATGTGTCGATCGCGGGCTGGCAGAGGCGATCATCGGGCATGAGGTCAAGACCGTGCCCGAAGCAGGTTGGGCCAGCCTCAAGAACGGCGAACTGTTGAGCCGGGCGCAGGCTGAATTTGACATCTTTGTGACCACTGATCGCAACCTCATGTTCCAGCAACACCTGCCGAAGTTCGACATTGCCGTGCTCGTTCTGTCCGCCAAGTCGAACCGGCTTCGTGATCTACTTCCGCTGGTGCCGAAGATTGCGGAAGCGATTCCATCAGCCAAGCCCGGCAGTCCTGTCATTCTCCAAAGCTAACGTCTGCAATAACCGGCCCAGTGCGACGAGCGGCGGAGCCGCGAGGACCACTGGGTCGGGTTTATTGCTTTGTTAGACAGTTTTCCCCCTTAGTTCATGTAGCGCAGGCCACTCCAATTCTTCAGTATATCCAGAGGGCGTTGTCTGCCAAAGGGATTTCCGGTTGGCTCGAGCCCTGATTGCCTGCAGGACTTCTTCCGATTCAAGGAACATTCTGCGCAGTGAGTGGGTTGTCAGGATCGGCTTGCCGAAGTACTTGAGGCGGGCCCTCTCTGGCTTTGGCTTGGCGTGTGTCATATCGTTTCGATTCCGCCGAAACTCCTCCAATACTTCCATTTCGTGTTTTGTCAGGAGTCGCCGCTTGTGGAGCCATTCGAACTTGGTTTTGAAAGCCACGTAGCCTTCCTGAATCTGCGTAAGGAAATTGGAGTGCTTAGCTGATGGGTGTTCTGCTACGTGGTACTCAATGAGTTGGTCGCACTCATATTCGAGTATATTCTGCAAGTTCAGCAGTATTTCCCTCATGCTGACATCCTCTGGCTCTGTAGGTAGCAAGCGGCGGCTCAAGTAGTTGGCGAGAGATGTGAGTTCAGCATGAAAGAGGTAGTACTTTTCCGTGGGAACATGTATTGACGCACTGAACTTGCCCTCGGTTACCTCTTCACGATAATGGCGTCTTGAACCCTTCTTCATATCTCTGTCGAACTACTTAATCAACAGCATAACTATTTCTTTTTATCAAAATTATTGAGAAAAGCAAGAATTCGTGAAAGACACTGTTATTATTGATGTGACTGTTGGTGTGTCCCTAATATTTCTAATATTTCCTATTGTTCCTGAATAATCGTTCGATCCGTGATGCGATCTCGTCTGCCGAGAGTCCCGACAAGTCTCCCATCCGGCCGGAAGAGATCGTGGTCCAGAGATTCTGCAGTTTGCCGTTAAGCAAGGCCATGCTCTCTGCAAGTTTGCGTCTGTCGCCGGTGTCCCAGTATCCGCTCTCGTCCGAGACTTCAAGATTCGATAGGTAGTGTGTTTTCAAGTACTTCAGGAGGCCGATGACCCACACGTGTGTGTCAGGTCCGGAAAACTGGGTCTTCATTGGAACCCAGGCCGTCTCTCGCTGTAAGGTTCCGTCAAGAATCAGCAACATTGTCATGGGAGAACGAAGGTATCCCTGACGGTCAAAAAACAGGGCGAGGGGCTCCGAATCTGCATGCGGAGTGATCTGGATTCCCTTGAGTCCAAGGTGGCCTTCCACCCTGCCGCCATTGGCCAATGTGGCATCGGGAGACTTCGACCAATCGTCGTTCAATATTGTCGAGGGCCAGCCCATTGAGTTTGCCATATCGCCGACTTCGTCACGAAGGGACGGAAGCAATGCAATGTCGTCGAGACGACCTCGATAGTGGATAGATACACCCATGTCTCAAGTCCTCACCGAGTGCGACACTTTACGTCAGCATTTTGGCAAGCCGATCAGCGCGCGGGTTGACAAATACCGCAGGCGTCCTCTGGTTACGTTTTGGTCATCCTGGGCTGATGCCGTGTCAGTTCCGAATCGATTCGCTCTGCAAGGAACAATTTCAACAGCGACTGGTAAGGAACGTCACGTTTGTTTGCCAGAAGCTTGAGCTCTTCCAGCATTGGTTCCGGAAGGCGCAATGAAATGGTCTTTGTCGATGGTTTGAGGTTCGGGAAAACCGCACGCTTTGCCTTTGACCAGTCAACATATTCCGTCGAATCGTGTTTTGCCCAGAACTTACGCTCACCCTCTTCGGTTTTAAATTTAGGAATGGTTTTCATAATAAATACGCTTTTCTCTCTTTTCGGCTCATGTCCCGCGCGGAAATGATGCGTATGCGGCGTTTCCGCATTGTGAAAGCTATGAACAAGAACCGGTTTTTGTCTGTTTGACCCAGCAGAAGATATCGTTTTTCTGCCCGAGAATGTTTTGCATCATCGGCCACAATCAGCGGTCTGTTAAAGAAGACCGGCCCTGCTTCTTGTGGAGTTACCTGATGAGCAGACCAGTTCTTTTCAATATTACCCCGATCCCGGTCAAAACCCTCAAATTACGGCAACGGCCAACCCGGCCAGCATCTCATCAGCTTGCCACGCTGGTGAAGGGACGTCCTCGGATGCCAGCGAGAGATTCGCCCATATCGCCTCTATCGCCTGTAGCTTGTCAGTGGCGGTCATCTTGTCCAATGGAATCGTGAGGTGCATCTGTTTCTCCTTTCGCGAACGGGGTAACAGGTTTGCGGGTGCTGTCGGGAATTTTGTAATTCCGCACATACTGTTTGACGAAGCGGGCGGAATCCAGCAAGGTGGGGTTTTTGAGAAAAGGAGATGCATTATGCTGAGATTGACGATAGCGGCGATACTGATTGTGTTCTTTGCCGGATGTAAAGACGGACAGCGTGCTGAACAGGCAACTTCGAGCGGGAGTTCGGTGGAGGAGGGTGCGAAAGCTGAAATTCAATGGAAAACTTCCTGGGACGAAAGCGTGGAAGCGGCAAAAAAGAAGTCCAGGAATATCCTGATTCTTTTCACGAACCCGGATTACTGCCCGCCGTGCCGGATGATGGAGGAGCAGACATGGCCGGACGAATCGGTGGCAGAGTTCGTTAATGCCAATTTCATCCCGCTGATGATACACACCGGCCGTTCGAGTGAACGCCGTCTCGCGGACGAATTTCCGTTCGAGGGCATACCCACGACTTTTATTGTGAACACCCGGAAGGAAATCATAGCCAAAAAGACGGGGTTCGCGCCGCCGGAGGATTTTCTTGAATTCCTTAACGCGGCAAAGTCGGTAGAGGATCTTGAAAGGGAAGCGGAAGAGGAAGACGGGGATGTTGCGCATGTCTTCAGCCTGGCTGAAGCCTACGTTGAGCTGGGGCGCATGGATGACGCTTCGGGGCTGTTGGAAAAAGTGTGTGAACTGGATAACGATAATTCGGCCGGAAAGAAGGCAGGCGCGCTTTACCTGCTTGGAACAATCGAGATTGAAGACAGGAACCTGGAGGGGGCGGCGGAATATTTTCGCGAGGCTGGCGATATCGATCCGGAAACCCTGGGCGATTACGCGGAGGAAAACGCGCTTCAACTGGCTGTGCTTCCGGCCAACGCGCAGGATTTCGATACGGCCGTTTCGGGTTTGAAAGCCTTTCTCAAGGATTTTCCCGAAGGCGAGTTGCGTGCTGAGGCCCTTTTTTATCTCGGCAGCTGCCAGGCGGCGACTGGAAATAAAGCGGACGCGCGTGAAGCTCTTGAAAAACTGATTCAGGATTATCCCGAAAGCATGCCCGCTAAATACGCCAAGGAACACCTGGACGAACTTGCACCAGCCGCAGATTAATCCGACAGAACTTGCCGCTTCTCTGCTCGGGGACGGCGACTGGACCGCGCGCCCCTTCGGCGCCGGGAAGTTTTCCGACGTATTTGCCATAGAGAAAAATAACGAGCAATACGTCCTGCGCGTGGCGCCTTCCGATTCCGTACTGCAGACGTTTTACGAATACCGAATGATGCGCCGGGAGCCCGCCATACACGAACGTATCCTGGCGGATACAGACGTGCCGGTCCCCCCCATACCGGGCCATGATTTTTCACGGCGGCTTATTGACCGCGATTTCCTGATTATGCCGCGCTTTCCGGGCAGGCCTCTCAGTGAAGCGGCCCTGTCGCCGGAGGAGCGGAGGCGGGCGTTGCGCGAATGGGGAAATATAGTTGTCCGCATTCACTCGATTGAGGAACCGGACGGTCTTTACGGATATATCGGCGGGGACGCCTGCATGGAACCGCAATCGACCTGGCCCTCGGCCTTTGCCGTGATGTACCGTAAGCTTCTCGACGATATCGTGTCATGCGGCGTGTACGACGCGAAGACCGGCCGGGAGGCTTACAGCCTGCTTGAATCGCGCCTGGACTCGTTTGACAACGATCCGAAGCCGGTTTTGTGTCACGGCGACCTGTGGGTGACGAACCTGCTTGTGGAGGACACCGGGGAAGTAACGGCCCTGGTGGATTTTGACCGGGGTTGCTGGGGAGATATCGAGTGGGACCTGGCGATCGCGGAGTATTGCGGGGTTACTTCCGAACCGTTCCTGCAGGGTTACGGGAGAAGGGTGGAAACACGCGCGGGCAACGCGGGCATACGGCGGTTCTTTTACCTGCTGTACGAGCACCAGAAGTACATCGTGATATCAATGAGCGCGCGGCGCAACGATCCCGCCCGGGCGCGGCGTTACGCGTCGGAATGCCTGGGGGCGATGGAAAGCTTCCGGAAAACCGGCAGACCGGTTTTCTGAAACCGCCGTATCGAGCCGGCTTTGCCTCTATTCTTTGCCGGCTTTGAGGTCCTTCAAGGCGTTCTTCACGGGGGCAGCGAGTTTCAGCGATTTCTGGTCCAGGCGGGCCACGCCGCTGGAATATGAATAAGGACACCTGGGATCGGTACTCCGCGGAATGTTCAACTGCTTGAAGCTGGCGGGCACCAGTTCTTTCGCGATGCGTTGCGTCAGTCGCTCCCTGGATTCGTATTCCTCCCCCAGATTATCGGCAAGCATCATGTGATAAGAGAGTATGCTTGAGCGGTACTTGCCTTTGATCCGCCCGAGGCTGAACAGGTAATTATTGTCACCGGAATAGATATTTGCCCGCGTGATTCCGACGTACATGGTCCTTTTGTCCGTCGACCCGTGTTGCTCGCGTATCTTGCAGAGGCGGTCGAGATAAGGGTCCACGAAATACTGTCCGGGGCCCCGGTTGATCTTATCTATCAGTTCGCCGATATAGTACCTGGACAGTGCGTTTTCACTTCTGGCGGCAAAGTTAAGCACGTCGACGTACTGTTCCTTGGACCAGCCCGTGAAATCCACTTCTTTCTTTTTGATTCTCACAATGGCTTTCCGGATTGTACGCTCCTGCGCAATCCGGTCCGGTTTCGACCAGTGCCACTCCTTTTTAAGACGCCTGATTTTTACCGGCACGCCGGTCATTTCCCTGTATATTTCCGCCACGTCGTCCAGTAACCACACTTCACACGGCTCGAGGGGAATAAGGATTACCTGGAGGCCCTTTTCCTTTTCTTTCAGGAGCGGTATTGAGTCGTATTCGGTTAACTGCTTACCCAGCAGTTCGGCGGCGTCTGCGACCAGCTCGGGATCCTCGGCGTTGGCCAGGACGATTTCCGCGCTGTTCTTTGCCGCGTACGCGTCCTTCGTGTTCCCGGCGAATTCGAGGTGCGCTTTGTAATTATAGGGAGAGGCGGCCAGCAGTGTTTTGTAAACAGCTACAGCTTCTGTTTTTTTCCCGCTGTCGAGAAGAGACATCGCAAAGTGATGAATCCGGGGGCTCCATGCCCCCATGGACACATTTCCCTTTCGCCGGGCGTCCTCGTACCTCTGTCTGTCAACTGCCGATCTGACGGCTTCGAATTTTCCTTTGGGAATGGGCCGGGCGCCCGGCTTAACGGAAAAAGTCCAGATCTGAACGCTGTCGGGCAGTTTGTACGTAAAAATGCTTCTGGAGATGTTTTCCTCGCTTACCTGAGCGCAGATTTCCGTGTCCGCAATTTCCCGGAAACGGCTCTGGTCATTCCGCATCTGCGCCGCCATGTGGACAAGTATGTTGTTGAAAACCATATCAGAGGACATCGTCCTGCAGTCAGCAAGTTCAAGCACGAGCGCCTGTGTTCCGTCATCGGTGGTATATACCCACCTGGTCATGTTGTTGGTAGCCGAATTTTCAATGAGGTTCAACGGCTTCCCCTGTATCTCGAACTGAGGAGCATAATACTCCGGCAGTTCAGGAGGCAGTTCCGGCTCGGCGCCGGCAGTAAAAGAGGGAATAATACATAAAACAATCGTGAAAACGGACAGTACTATTCCTGTAATTTTCATATTTATACCCTGTTCAGTGTGTAACTTTGTTTTTATCGAGCGTTTCTGTTATTCACCTTTTTCCAGCCATGTTACCTGTGCCCGGGTCAGGTTCACGTCCGCTGCGCCGAGCGCGTCTTTGAGATGTTCGACACTGCTTGTACCCAGGATCGGAATTACGGGAAAGGGCTGGGCCTTAAGCCAGGCAAGCGGTACCTGGCCGGGCGTGGCGCCGAGTTCGGAGGCCAGCTTGACGACCCTGTTGGCTCTTTCCGTGTTCCCGGGTGTAATGAATTTTTCCGGCGCCCTGCCTTCCATGGCAAAAAACCCGTTCCCCGTGGGACCGTAAGGTACCAGGGGTAACTGCGAATCGGCGTGCCTGCGCCGGTCGTCGCCGTTTACGCTGAGAAGTGCTCCGGGCTTCAGGCGTTCTTCGTCCGACATCTCTTCGTACCGAAGCAGGCTCCATCGCGACTGACTGGCAACGAATCCATCAATCCCGTGTTTCGCGGCATAGGTGTTGGCTTCGTCCAGCCGGGCGGCGGTCCAGTTACTGCCTCCAAAATAACGTATCCTGCCCCGTTTAACTTCATTGTTAAGTGTATCCAGAATCGCGCCCACATCTTCCCTGGGGTCGTCCCTGTGCAGCCAGTAGAGGTCTATGACGTCGATTCCCAGGCGTCCCAGGCTGTCGTCTATGTCGGCCTCGACACGGCACGGCGACAGGTATCTTTCCACTTTCCTGTAATTCCCGGAACCGGGGTGCCCGCCCTTAGTGGCTATAACCATTGAATCCCTGCACCCGTTCTTTTTCATGTAGCGCCCGAGGGCCCTTTCGCTTGCGCCGTCTCCGCAGGGCGCCCAGAATGAATAACAGTGCGCCGCATCGAAGAAATTACCTCCCTCTCCGCGGAAAGAATCTATGAGCGTGTCAACTTCATCGCCGGATATCTTGACTCCGTAAGGCATCGTTCCCAGGCAGAATTCGGAAACTTCCAGGTCCGTTTGGCCGATTTTCGTTTTCTTCATTAAGTTAACTCCTCCTTTACTTGATCAGCGCCTAAAGAGCCCGGTGCGCAGAACGCACCAGAACAAAGCCGCGGCGTAGGCAAACAGTACGAGGCTCAGAAGCGTCAGCCGCGATGAATCCTGTTTCATGCCCTGTCCCAGGACGTATAGCCCGAGAAAACTCAGCGCGAAGGCCTGTACCATTCGGAAAAAGGGCGATCTGAACAGACCGCGAAGGAATGCGGTTAAACGCTGAAGTCCGGACCCTCTTGACTCCTCCGGCATTGTGGTTCTCCCCCTTGTCTGCAGTTCCGGCGGCCCGTCTTGACGCGCCAGTTCGGGAACAAGGATACCGGTATGTGAAGCGTTTCTCAAGCCGTAACAGGTGGACGCGGGGTCATGGACGCGGGGTCAGGCCTTGATTAATGCATAAGCGGGAGCCTGGTACACCGGTTTCTTACAGCGGCATCCATACTCTGGCAGTACCTTGCGGAACGTTCGGGCGGGCTTGCAGTCCCGGTTGTTTCACATGTCCTGGCGGACGCAGGCATAGTAATCGCCGTATGGTTGAGGATATGAAGCGGTTCGGTGAGTGAAAACAAGGTACGCCCCGGCCTCAGCGCGTTTTGGACACAGATTTGCGGAGTAAGAGAGCGGTTCTGCGCAAGGCGACGGCTTGCCTTAGTTTTTCCGGCCACGGAAGTTCTCTACGGCTTCTCTGCCATTTGGACTTGTACGGGAAGGCGGGCCATGTATACTTTGATTCGGGGGTTCACGATATGTCCGACACCTTGCCCGTCTGGAAGAAGCGGCCGCCGGGACAAATAATCTTTTCCGAGTTGAGGGTCCTGTTCGCTGTGTTTCTGGCGATTACCGTGAACTGCGGCGCGGCTGAAATACAGCAAGTATCTGCCGCGCGTGCGGGCCCGGTTTCGTCCCTGGCGTTCAGCCGCGACGGCGAGACGATAGCGGTCGGCGCGCCGCCCGGCATTCGTCTTTTCAAGAGTTCAAACGGAAGCAGAATTCGCGACATCGAAACCGGCGGGCTGAACGTTAAATCCGTCTGTTTCAGCCCGGACGGCCGGAATATTGCCGCGGGCCTGTACAATTACATTACCGTCTGGAACGTGCAGAACGGCGAACTGCTGAAAAAGGCTGAGGGTACCTTCGGCCGGGTGTCTGCTCTCGACTTCGGGGAGGGCGGCGAAAAACTGGCCGCGGCCTGTCAGGACGGCACGGCAAGAATTTACGACGCCGCGGAACTGAAGGAACAGTGGAAAACAACCGTTCGCGGCCGTCCCCTGACCGGGATAAGCCTTTCGAATGACGGGAAGACTCTCGCCGTTTCCGCCGGGGGCTATATCGCCGTGTGCGACCCGGGCGATCCTTCCTCTGCGGTCAAGCTGGAGGGTCACAGGGGAAACGTGCTGGCTTTCCGGATGCGGAAAGACAAGGGCAGGATTGTCAGCATCGGAAGCGACCGTTCCCTGAGATTCTGGGACACCGCTTCGGGAAAGGAAATCTGCTCGCTCAGTGATCACAACGCGGGAATAAGCTCGCTGGCAGTCGGAGAAAACTGGAAGCTCTGCGCGACGGGATACACGGAGGGGACCCTGATTCTGCGCGATACCGACAGCGGAAAACCACTGCACCGGATCGGCGACATCAAGAGCCGAATTTCCGCTGTGGCCCTTGGTCCGGATTCAAGGCGGCTTGCCTGCGCAACGGCGGCTTTCGGAAAGAACCTGGTGCTGTGGCGCGTCGATCCGGAAGCTCTGATAAATTTCGGCGGCATTGCAATCGGTTCCGGAGAAATAGAGGCCGATTACCTGGACAAGTACGAAAGAGGCGTCGTTGCCGAACTGAATATGGCCAGGACCCGGCCGGGAGAATACGTGGAATTTCTGAAAGAACACCGTAAACGTTTCAAGGACGATAAGAATTATAAGGGACCGGGCCGGGGCACCGTCAGAACCAGGGAAGGCGTTAAAGCGGTTGACGAAGCCATCGCTTATCTTGAGGAAGTAAAACCCATCGGCAGGCTGGATCCTTCCAAAGGCCTGTCGCTGGCGGCGGAGGATCATGCCGGGGATATCGGGCCGAAAGGAATTATGGGGCACACAGGCAGTGACGGAAGTACTATAAAGGACAGGATTGAACGGCACGGGAAATGGGAAAAACTGATCGGCGAGAACATAGCGGCAGGCCCGATACAGCCGCGCGAAATAGTTATGCAGTTAATAATTGACGACGGTGTTCCCGGCCGGGGGCATCGCGAGAATATCTATAATTCCAAGTTCGGTGTTATCGGTGTGTCCATAGAAAAACATAAGAGTTATCGCAACGTATGCGTAATGGATTTCGCGGGAGATTTCAGGGACGCAAGGTAAAGCCCGTTTTCGACCGGAGGGTGAAGCGAGTTGAGACCGGGGGGTATCGGCCCGGAAATTAGGCTTGCATTTCGAGGAAAAGAGCGTGTAAATTACGGGAAAAGACGAGGTGCATCCATGGCAGGTCCGAAAACACAGATCACAAAAAAGAAAAAGAAGCTCACCCTCAAGAGTTCCGCCGTTAAGAGCCAGGCCCCCAAAGCCGAAGACGGCGGCAGTCAGGAAGGGGAAGCCGCCGAAGGCGCCCAGCTCGAGGTGCCGCAGGTAAAACCGCAGTCCTACACGGTGTGGGCAATGCTTGCCCTGGCGGCGGCGCTGATTTTCATATCGCTCCTGGTACTGCAGTGGCTGGAATGGCAGCATTACCACCAGCCGCCTTCCGCTTTTCCCAGCAAGGCAGCCTACGGCGCGAGATAACGAAGGCTCGACGTCGAAGTCCTACTTCACCTTTTCAACGGCGGCCGCGTAAACGCCGTCGGTCTCTGTTTCCGGTCCCGCAAGGTGTTTGGACGAAAGCAAACGAAAGGAGGGATTCGCATCGAGCCAGGAGGCGATGATTTCTTCGGATTCCTCGGGTTCCAGACTGCAGATGCTGTACACGAGTCTTCCCCCCGGCCGGACAAAACCGGAAGCGCTTTGGAGTATGGCGCGCTGTGTGGAGACAAGCCTCAGCAGGCGGCGCGTCGAGAACCGCCACTTCACGTCGGGGCGCCTGCGTATCGCACCGGTACTGGTGCAGGGAACGTCAAGAAGCACGCGGTCGAACGTTCTGTTCCCGAAAGCTTTCCGGATTTCTTCAGGTCTGGAAGCGTCAAGGGCCGCTGCGGCGGCTGTTTCGAGACCACAGCGCCTCAGGTTTTCACGCAATAACTTTGTCCTCTCCGCAGAAAGATCCGCAACACAGAGCTGTTTGGCACTCCGCAGTATCCAGCCGATATGCACCGCTTTGCCGCCGGGAGCGGCACAGCAGTCAAGCACCTCCGAATCCGCTTCGATCTTGAGAAGACGTACGGCAGACAGGGTGGAAGGATCCTGTACGGTAAACAAACCCCGGGAATATCCGGGCACGTCGGCCGGCGCAACACCCCGCGGCAATGTAACACACTCTTCCGGAGCAAAAGAATGCGGTTTCCCCTCCATGCCGCGCCGCTTCATCTCCGAGATTAATTCACATGCAGTTGTTCTTCCGGAATCGATTCTCAGCGTTACGGCGGGTCGGCTGTTGTTCCACGCGCAGATCCTTTCAGTCCGGTCTCGGCCCCAGTGTTTTGTCCATCTCTGCACAAGAATGTCCGGATGGGATTCCCTGATCTCGAGCGGAAGGTTTTCTACCTCGTTCTTTATCGCCTCCCGCTCCCGCAGTACGCGGCGGAGAAGGGCGTTCACAAAATTCGCAACTCCCTTCCGGCGGTTCACAGAGGCGTCCCTGAACCCGCTCTTCACGGCTTCAACGGTTTCGTTGAGAGCGGCATGTTCCGCCACGTCTCTCATTTCCATTATCTGATACAGACCCAGAAGCACGTAAGGTGTCACGCCCGGGTCCAGACTGCGGTTCGCACAGTGTTCCGCGATCCATTCGAGTTTTCTTCTGTGCCTGACGACCCCGTAGAGCATTTCCGTCACGACGGCCCTGTCGCTACTGACACGATTGAGAAGTCTGTCGGGAAAGGCGCCGGAAACGAGCCATTTTTCAATCAGCCCTGCCGTAAGCGCGCGGGCGTCGGGTTCAAAGCTCTTTTCCGAAGCGGGCATAATGTCAGTCCCCTTCGACCCCGCCTGCCTGAACCTGAAAACCGAGCGCCCCGGCGGCCAGCGCTGATGGGTGATCCGTTTCGGGAAGCAGTAAACGCGTGAACTGAAACTCCCTGCGGACGGGATAGTTTCTACGCAGCCGGTCAAAACGCTCGCCTATGTTCCCCGCAGAGCTTTCGCGCAACAGCCGGTCGTCCGACTCGATATCGTAAATGCGCCCGACGACTTCGCGGAGAAAAGTTTCCCTGGCCATGCCGTTCTCCGCGGAGGGCAGTTTTCCGGTAATTTCGATTTCCGGTACCGCGGGTTCAGGCAGAAACGGTTCCGGTGACCATTCAGGCTCCACGCCCAGAAATTTACACGCTTGTATGTACACCATTACCGTGCCGTTAACTTTACCGTCGTAAGAATATCCGGCAATGTGAGGCGTGGCGACGTCGGCAGTTTCAAGCAGATCGCGCCGAATATGGGGTTCGCCTTCCCACGTGTCTATCACGGCGGCCGCCGGCGCCCCCCGCGACATCGCCTCCAGCAGGGAATCCGTTTCCACTACGGAACCGCGGGCCGAGTTGAGAAAAAAGGAGTTTGTTTTCATGCGGGAGAAAAAACCGGCGTCCGCCATGTGCCAGGTGGCGTCCGTTCCGTCTCGCGTGAGCGGCACGTGCATACTGACGATGTCGGATTCTTTCAGGAGAGTGTTCAGATCGGTAAAATTTTCATTACCTTCCGTCCTGCCGGCCCGCTGTCTGGGCGGATCGTTCAGAATCAGCCGCATGCCGAGAGCACGGACTTTGTCTGCGACAAGGCTTCCGACGTTACCCACTCCGATGATTCCCATGGTACAGCCGGAGAGAGACCGCCCGAATTTCCGGCCCAGGCACAGCAGGGCCGCGGCGACGTATTCTGAAACGCTGTTGGCGTTGCATCCCGGCGAATGACACCACCTGATTCCACTGCCGTGGAGGTAAGCCGTGTCCATGTGGTCGCAGCCGATAGTGGCCGTGCCTGCAAATTTCACCGGCGTGCCTTCAAGAAGCGCCCGGTCGACCCGGGTAGTGGACCGTATCGCGAGGATATCGGCGCTTTTGAGATCTTCCCGGGAAATGTTCCGGCCTTCCAGAACCGTTACTTCGCCGAGAGTTCCGAAGGCTTCGGCGGCCAGCGGCATGCCGGCGGAACAGACTATACGAATATTGGAAGACATGGCGGCAGTCTGGAGCAAAGCGCCGCATGAACGCAACGTAAAAGAGCAGAGGGCAGGGGGTGGTAAATATCTGGTTGCGCCCGAAGGCGGCTGGACGTATTATGCCCTTCTGCCTATGGAACCCAGAATGTACAAATTTCGATGCCCCGGCTGTAAGGGCAAAATCTCCGTGGACGAGGACTATTACCGTGAAATCGTCGGCAAAGTGATTAATTGCCCGCACTGCAGCAAGAGAATTACCATTCCCCGGATGCAGACAAAGAAGGATCCGGATGTACTACCCTCCGACGCCTTCAAGAACACCCAGCAGATCAAACCCCACCCGGCCGCTTCTCCTCCCGCGGGCAATCCCGGACCGGTACCCGCGCCGAAGCCGCAGACCAGCGACCCCGACAGCGCGGTCTGTCCGCACTGCGGCGCCGAAGTGGGCAAACGGGATAAGGTGTGCATTACGTGCGGGGAAAAACTGAATTCATGAGGTGAACGGCTAGGAAGGAGAGCTTGCATGGAACTTACCGAACAGCAGAAACAATCCGTAAAACAATGGGTCGAAGAGGGTTGCGGATTGTCGGAAATTCAGCGGCGGCTCGGAGACAATTTCAACGTTTCCGCGACCTACATGGACGTCCGATTTCTTATATTGGACATGGGGCTGGAAATCCACGACGAAACGGAACGCAGACAGCCGACAGCCGGGGAAGAAGCTGAGGCACCCGTTGCCGACGTCGGGGGCGGGCCTCAGGCCGGTGGAGTAAGCGTGGAGGTGGATGTTGTTACCAAGCCCGGCTCACTTGTCAGCGGTACGGTCACTTTCAGCGACGGTGTTTCCGCGGCGTGGTCGGTAGACCAGATGGGACGCCTGACCCTGGAGGCCCGTCAAGCGGGATACAAACCCTCCGCCGAAGATTTACAGGTATTCCAGAGAGAGCTGAAAAGCGCCCTGGAACGGAAGGGTTTGTAGCTGAAACGTTCCGGTATTTGCGCCCCCGGGTCGCTTGATATGCATAATATCAGATTGATCGCCACTGATCTTGACGGCACCCTGATAAAGGGCGCCAGGGAATTCCGGCTGTATTCCGTTTTCCGCGACCGCATAAACGACCTGAGGAAAGAGAACAGCGCCTGGTGGGCCGTATGCACGGGTCGCGACTGGCGCAGTTTCCACAGGTTTTTCACCCCCATGAGGGCCATGGAAATTGTGCCCGATTTCATCATTCTCAAGCACGCCTATATATATACTCACAGCGCCGTCGGTTTCATACCCCATGTAATGTGGAACCTGCGCACGCGCTGTCTGCTCTGGGCCGACAGACTGAACGTCAGCCGGGCCATCACCGGGTGGCACAGAGCAGTAGGCGGTATAGTGCCGGACATGAAAACCATTCAGAAAAACCGGTCGCGTCTCTGGCTGCGCTTCGACACGGAGGAGGGCGCCCGGCTGGCCTGGGAACTTCTCAGGGAACAGACCGCGACGTACAAACACTTGAGAGTCTTCAAGTACCTCAGGGAGGTGGACGTAAGGGGCGTGCCGTTTACCAAAGGTCTGGCCGTTCACGAGCTCGCCCGTCACCTGGATCTTTCACCCGCCAATGTTCTGGGCATAGGCAACGGCCATAACGACATCAGCATGTTCGACTCAGAAGTCGCTGTTCACACGGGCTGTCCGTCCAATTCGGAGGCAGACGTGATAAAGTCCGTGCATGACGCCGGCGGTCACATAGCCGGAGAACCCAGTCTCTCCGGAGTGCTCGACATACTCGACGCCTATCGCAACGGAAGCGTCCGGAGCGACCTCCCGGGAAACTGGCAGGATCCGGCCGAAGGACCCAATCCGAGCAAAGAGCATTCGCGGCACAGAAGCCACAGAAGGCGCCTTAAGTTCAGCACAAAATGCCTGATAGCTTTGGGCGCCTATACCGTTATTACGGCTTTTGCCAGTTTCAACCTTATTCCTTTTGTCTCCGAGTGGATAATGAAGCCGTTTTATCTGCTGGTGTCCCTGTTCAGGAAAGCCCTCATGCTGTTCTGATCATATCAGCCCCAGCCACGCCGCCGCGTCCGCGCCGAACCCCGACATACTGCACGCCATGGGCAGGAGAATAATGCCGAGACAATTGATTCTGCGTGAGCCGAAAAGCACCGGGACCATGCCCAGGGCCGAACTCACGACCATGACGCCCAGCCCCTGCCATCCGGCCAGAGCCAGTACCATGACGGGAATCAGCGCCAGGGCAGAGCCGGAAATGAGCGGATAGCCGGCCTTTCGCACCAGCCGGATCACCAGCCTGGTCAGGAACGGAATCATCACAATGCTTACCGCACCGGCTATAGCCACCGCGGCCAGGCCCATGTAGAAATCGTAGCGCGCCGTCGGCAGGTGCAGGCTTCTGATCAGCCAGGCCCCGCCTCCCCGGGTAAGGTGCACCTGCGGCGTCATGAAAAGGAGAACGCCTCCGGCATAGTAAACAAGCTTTGAGGCCCCCTGTGAGACAAGAAACGTCCGGTTGTCTCGGACGTTCACGGCGTGGCCCGCCAGCAGTCCTCCGACGCCTCCCGTTACCACGGGAAAAAAAGCCGCGAAACCGCCGCCCAGAAGGCCGGCCAGAGAACCCCGGGCCAATACGCCGCGAAACGGCGGCAGACGGGCTGTAAGCAACTGTTCCGGCGCCTGCATCCGGCTCATAACATTCAGGGCAAGCCACGGGACGGCAAAAAGCCCCGTGAACGCGGGCATCAGGTTCTGGAAAGCGTTTTCCGGGGCAATCGGTGAACGGAAGAAGAGTATGAACCCCAGAAAACCGGATAAAACGAAAGTGAACAGCCCCATACCGAGCGGGAACCAGGCCTTCGCAAACCGTCGCCAGCCGGAAGCGCCCATGTTGCCTCCCCTGGGCCATTCCGACATCAGCATGAAGGCTATAACGCTCCAGATTACCCAGTGCTGATGGGGAGTGAATACGTTTCTGACGGCGGGCAGAAAACGCATCCCGGCAACAGCGCATACTGAAAGTATACCCGCAAGGGCCGCGGCGCCGCCGGCCGCGGTAAGAAGCACGGCTTCATAACCGCGTCCTTCCATGAAATATTTCTGCCCCGGCAATACCGTAAAGATCGCGCTTTCTTCCGGCGCGGCCAGGATAATGGAAGGGATACTGTTCACCATGGCGTACGCCGTTATCAGGCCTGCGGCAAATGGGACGGTAATCTCCGGCGGCAAATCCGCCCCCGGCGAGCATGCGCCGGCTGCGAATACGGCCAGCACGCTGTAGATATGCAGTCCCGGAATACACGCCAGAAATCCCGACAAAACCGCGCCGGCAATTGAAAAGAATATAACCTTGAGAATTACTTCGGTCATTTTTCAGTCGAAACCGGCCGTGAAAGAGATATCAGGCTCCCCGGGGAACGAAGATAGAGTTTCGTTCTGCCCGCTTCAGCGGAAACACTGAGACTGCCGGAGACTTCCACGCGTTCGCCTTCGGCGGGAATCAGCCCGGCCTCGTGGAGTTTGGATGCGGCCTGACGGTACGCAACAGCCCTCAGAACACCCGTACCGTCGTTAAGGCTGAAAGAAACATATGACGGAGAAGAACCCGGTTCGTCTCTTCCCACGTAAGGCTTCCGGATCACTTTGCCCCGGACCCGGACGTAGGCGAAATTCATCGTTGGAGTAATGTCGGAGACCTTTATCAGCGGAAGTTCCCTGTTGACGGCCATCAGGTACAGAAATAGTACTCCCGCCGCGGCAGCCGCCAGCGACAGCCGGCGCAGAAGACGCAGAAAGCCCGGTTTTGCCGAATCGGCGCCGCAGTAGGGACATTTGTCGGCGGGACCGATGAATCGTTCACAGCCGGGACAGATTTCTCCGCGTTGTCGCCCGTTCTTCATTGCCTCATTGATACCGTATAGCTGCCGCACCGCGGGAATTTCAAACCGCGAATCAGCGGCTGGCTTCCCCGCACAACCTACAATTCCCCGACGATTTGTTCGAGTACGTCTTCGGTGGTCATCAGGCCGATCACATCGGGGTCTTTTCCCCCGGCAGCCACCAGGCACATCGGCTGGCGGAAACGGCGCAGTCTGGGGAAGATCTCGTCAACGGGCATATCCTCGGGAATTATCAAGGGGGGCCTGGCGAATTCGGATACCGGTTTGTCCATGTCGCCGGGCTGAAGAGACAGAACGTAGAAAACGTTAACCACACCCGTGAATTTGTCCCGGCCGCCGTCGTAAACGGGCATTCGTGTATAACCTGAATCACGGGCTATGTCGTAGAACCGGCTCACCGGGGTGTCCGCGCGCACCATCGTGATCCGCGAGCGCGGGACCATTATCTCGCGGGCCGTCTTGGTGGAAAGTTCTATGACCCGGTGAATCATCTCCCGTTCACTGCGTGAAAGCACCCCGTTTCTTTCGCCGTCTCTGGCGAGCACTTTCAACACTTCCTTTGAAACGGAAGGGCCGGAACGGGAGAGGGCCGGCGCCGCGCCCGGAACAATCCATTTCGCCAGCCAGGTTACAGACACCGCCAGCGGACGCAGAACGAGTTCCGAAACCCTGAGCACGCGGGAAAAGCGCCTGCACCTTTCAAGAGGTCTGGCGTGAAACCACGCCTTGGGAAGGAACTCGCACCATATCAGCACCACCACTGTCATTACCGCCGTCGAAACCGTTTCACCCCATCGGCCGATCAGGGCCACGGCGGCGCTGGCCGCCACGACGGATATGGTAACGTTACAGATATTTGTGCCCACCAGAGTGGTGCCCAGAAGCTGGTCCGGGTTCTGAAGGAAATGTTCAAGCACCCTGGCCCCGTATGAGCCCTTGCGCACGAGGTGCTGTAAACGCATCCTGTGAATCGATATTATCCCGGTTTCTATGCCCGAAAAAAACGCCGAACCGGCCATGCAGACCAGGAGAATAAGAAGAGCTGTGCCCGGACTCATTCGGTTTCCTCCTCTTCTCCGTCCTTTTTCTCTTCGATCTTTTCAAGGGTAACCAGGCTTATGCGGTTGTGCCTGACCCGCTGGACCACGGCCCGGCATCCCCGGGCCTCGACAACTTCCCGGGGAGCGGGAATATGTTCGGCCATTGCCGTAACCCAGCCGGATATCCTGTCGGCCCCTTCGGCTTCGAGGTTCATATCCAGTTCGTAGTTGATATCTTCCAGGCTGGTGCTCCCTTCCACCAGCCATCTGTCGGGTCCCACGGGCTGAATTGCCGGTTCCTGCTCGCGGTATTCGTTGTCCACATCTCTCGCGATTTCCTCCAGAATGTCCCCCCTTGTTATGAGACCGGCGGTGCCGCCGTATTCGTCAACCACGAAAGCCACTCTCTTGTTCTGCTGTTGGAAAGACGAAAGAAGGGTATCCAGCGGCGCTGTTTCGGGAACAAAGAACGGCGGTATCAATGCCGCATGGACATCACGTTTACGCGCCAGAAGAAAACGCGGAACTTCCAGAAACCCTTCAACGTGATCCAGGCTTTCCCTGTACACAGGAAGGTAGCGGTAGTTCACGCTGGTGGCCGTGCGCTCGACTTCTTCTATATCGTCCTCGATGTCTATGCCCGTAAGGTCGACCCGCGGCGTCATGATATCGCTGGCCTGGGTCTCCTCCAGCCGTATTATGCCGTCCACCATGGACCTTTCCTCGCGGTCGAGCACGCCCTGTTCCTCGCCCACCTCAACCATGGTCAGAAATTCGTCTTCGGTAAGGGTATCTCCGCGGGCCCTTCGCGGTTTTTTGAGCGATCCGCTCATTATTCCCAGCATTGCGCGCAAGGGCCTGGTTACCGTGAAAAGCGCCGAAAGCACCGCCGAGTAGCGGGCGGACAGCCATTCCGGTTTTGAAAGGGCCAGTTTTTTCGGGGCAATTTCTCCGAAGATAAGAAGCAGGAAGGTCATGGCGGGTATGGATATAGCTTCCCCGTACGAAGGCCACATCCGCTCGGCGATCACAAAACCCAGGGCGGCCGCAGTTATATTTACCAGGGTATTCCCTATAAGAATGGAGGACAGGAGATCGGTGGGCAGAGAAAGCATGCGCTCAAGACGTCCTGCAGCTTCCGGGGAACTCTGACGGATCCGGTATACCTGTATCGGGTTAAGCGAAAACAGCGCTGTTTCGGCGCTGGAAAAAAACGCGGAAAGGAATAAGAGAAGGAAAAGCGCCGCACACTCAATTACCGGAATCGAAATCATAATCCGCTGCCGCTTCCACCTCGCCGATACACAGTCTCGTGCGGTAGAGAGCGGGAAAGCTTGCCACCTCCATCTGTTTGATCATCCATTGATCATCCACTTTCTTGAGGCTCCTTATCCAGAGGCGGCGCATGATCTCGCCGTCACGGCCGTAGCCTTCAGCCTGTAGAATCATGCGCAGTTTCCGGTCAACCCAGAGTTTCACCTTTTTGTAAACCGGACGATCTCCTTCTTCACCGCCCGGGCGCAGTGCGTTATCCGGCGGGATTACTTCCACCACGTAACACTGTCTCCCCTTGACGGTGTCCTCGCCGACGGTCCGTCCCTCCCGCCACCACAAGAAAGAAAGGGTGAGATCGGCCCAGCTCAGGTCGGTTCCCTGTACCGGAGAAAAAAGAGGAGGGGTCTTCGAAACGCCTTCCGAATCCCCGTTGATATACCGGTAGCTGGCCATGCCGGCGGAATTCCGTTCCACGCTGAGTTCTTCCAGCCGCTTTCCATTCCCGTCTCTGATCGTGTAGACGGCAACGGGACGCCGGAAGTCCAGGTGCAGGAAGGATTTAAACCCGAAGGTTTTAACCACTATGCCCTTGCGTTTCCTGACCTTCAGTTCACCCTTTATCAGGAGCGGGTTCTGCGGCAGCCGCGCACGGACGTCTTCAAGTAAACGTTCCGCCGGCGGAAGATCCACGGCGGCCCGGACGCAGACCGAAGCCAGGAGGCACGGTATAATGCCAATGGGAAGCAAAACCTTATTCAATTAGGCAATGTCTCCAGTCTCGGAGGGACCCGCGGCTTTATCGGCCTCGATTACCCGGTCGATAATGTTCCGCACGTCCTCCAAGCCTGTGGCGGGAATGATTATGGTATCCCGCCGGCCGCCGACATCCTCGGTAACCCTTAAGAACCTGCCTCTGGGATTCTCCCTGAGTTCGAAGGAGAATTCCTTGCGTTCCACGTGTACCTGCTCCCTCATCAGTTCCTTGTCCACCGCCGCACCCCCATGTTTGAGCTGTCCGCGTATAAGCGGTAAGCCGGTTATGCACTTTTCCCAGTGCTTACGTTATTCGACGATAGCAAAGCGCCTGTCCTTGTCAACGAGGATTTTCAGGAAAAGACGGCATTCCCGTCCCGGTGCCGGAAAGGCGTTTTCAGGTTATGACCGACGTGCAGATGAAGGCCACCAGTACGCCCATAACCGCTCCCAGGAATACTTCCAGCCGCGTGTGCCCCAGAAGCTCCGCCAGTTTCTGTTCGGAGAAGCGGTGCTCCTGGAATAATTCCTGTACCATTTCGTTGAGAAGCTTTGCCTGCCGGCCGGCGGCCTGGCGCACCGTGGAGGCGTCGAATACCACCACAACGGCCAGGGTCAACGCCACCACGAAAACCGGACTGCCGAAACCGGCGGTGAGCCCTACCGAAGTGGCCAGCCCGCAGACCATTGACGTATGGGCGCTGGGCATGCCTCCGGTGCTTACCAGATAACGGAAATCAAGCCGCCCCCCTTTCCTGCCCAGGCTGACAAGCATCTTGGTTGACTGCGCGACCAGCCACGCCAGAAAAGGCGACCAGAAATTCGGAGTACGCAATAAGTCAAAAAATGAATTTTCCATTCAGTCTCAACATTCCGGTAGCAAACCCCCGCAGGGCGCGCAAGTATAATCGTTTGGCGCGTTTTTTAAAAGGAAGCTTGACATAATAACCACTGGACAGGGACACTGATGCCTCAAAGCTGACGCCGATCATGGAAAAGAACAACTCCGACAGAAAAATCGACACGCCCACCCTGGTGGTCGCCCGCCCGGGCGGAAAGTCCCTCCGGGTTCAGCAGACCAGGCTTCTCGTCGCGGCCGGTCCCCTCAAAGGCCGGGAATTCACCATGGACAAGGAGCTCTTTACCATCGGCTCGGATCCCCACTGTGATCTCGTCCTGGATGACGGTACCGTTTCGCGCCGTCATTGTGAACTGGAAATGAGTTCGGAGGGTTACCTGATCAGGGATCTCGGCAGTACCAACGGCACGATCATTCACGGAATAAAGATCAAGGAAGCCGTTCTGGGTCAGGAAACGGAATTCAGGCTCGGAAATTCCAGGATCATCTTCTCCCCGCTGGGGGCAACCACCGAGTACGTTCTCAGCGACAGCAGTTCGTTCGGCGCGTTGCTCGGCGAAAGCATGGTAATGAAACACGTTTTCCACCTTGCCGAAAAATACGCCCCCACCGACGCAACCGTGCTGATCCAGGGCGAAACCGGAACGGGTAAGGAAGTCCTGGCCGAAGAACTGCACAGGCACAGCAAGAGAAAGGACAAACCGTTCATCGTAATCGATTGCGCCGCCCTGACCAGGGAACTGGTGGCCAGCGAGCTTTTCGGTCATACCAAAGGGGCTTTCACCGGGGCCGATACCGACCGCGAGGGAGCCTTTGAACACGCAAACGGCGGTACGGTTTTTCTGGACGAAATAGGCGACCTTGACCCGGACCTTCAGCCTAAACTGCTCAGGGTGCTTGAAAAGAGGCAGATCAAGCGGATCGGCAGTAACGAAGTGAAGAACGTGGATGTGCGCATTATCTGTTCCACGAACAAGAGACTTGAAACCGAGGTAAATGCGCGTCGTTTCCGGGAAGATCTGTTCTACAGGCTTTCGGTTGCGCACATCGATCTACCGCCCCTGCGCAAGAGAAAAGGCGACATTGCCCTTCTCGTTAAATCGTTCCTGAAGAGTTTCCTGGGACCGGAGGCGCCGGATAAGGTCATGGATTTTGAGAAGACCATAGACACTTTCAAGAGGTATGACTGGCCCGGCAACGTAAGGGAATTACGCAATCTGATCGAGATGGCCGCCGTCGGCAGGGGCGAAGGTGAGATAGACCTCAGTTCCTTTCTGTACCCCAACAGGATAAGAGTCCAAACCGGTCCGGCCGATGATTTCGGCGCCGACAAGCCGTTCAAGGCGGCGAAGAACCGTCTGATAAAGGATTTTGAGATTTCCTACATCCGGGACCTGCTTGAAAAATTCAACGGAAACGTGGCCAGGGCCGCGCGGCACGCCGAAATAGAGAGGGCCTATCTTCAGCGGCTTATCAAGAAACACGGCCTCAGGGATTGATATCGTTCAGAAGTTGACGCCTGGCAGAAAAATACCTGATTTCACCCAAGAATGTTGTATGTTTGATACACTTATTCGCATTCTTACCCGCCACCCTTGCCGCCGCGGCAGACGGATACCCTACCCCCGACTCACTTCATCGATAAGCGTTTTTCACTCAACGAGTAAGCAGGTCGATTAAGACCGTCATGTTGTTGTCGAACATTTTCTTTCGGGGCAGACCCCGAGTGTCGCTGCCGAGCAGCGTTTTTCTCGCGTTGAAAAGGTAAAGGACTCATCACTTCCGTTATGAAGACATCAGAGCGCCACACTGGTATATCGAGGGGAGGTCCCCATACCGTCGATCAGGCGTTGAGGTCGCGGAAGAG
>JAWODU010000038.1:0-33689 GCA_046483125.1 Kiritimatiellia bacterium | reverse complement strand
GCAAGGATAACGGCAAGACAAGTGTGCGATTGTTTTGCAGTTCCGGATCGTGTGATCCGTGTGTCTTTAAGCTTAAAGACACACGGATCACACGATCCGGAATACCACGGGGCAGTTGAACAGAACGGGTTGGGTCATTATGGCGTCTTGTGAAATAGTATATCTTGGCCCGACCGGGACGTTTTCGTATGAAATCGCCCGCAAGAGGTTCGGGCGCGCACGCTGTAAGCTTGTAAGCCGGGAAACGATAGAAGAAGTCTGCTGGCAGGTAGCCGCGAAACCGTCCCGCAAGGGCATACTTCCTATAGAGAACTCCACCAGCGGACCGATATACTCTTCCGTGGACGCCCTGCTGGACGACAGGCTGGATCTTCATATTCTGGAAGAGATATCGATTGACGTGTCGCTGGCGCTGTTGGGCAGGAAAAAGGACGACGTCCACAGGATCTATACCCATTTCGCGCCGAAGAGACACTGCAGGGAGTGGATCGCTGAAAATTATCCCGACGCCGAACTCGTGGAAGTGGCCACGACGGCGGCCGCGGCGCGGGAGGCATCCTACAGCCCTCACTCCGCGGCGATAAGCAACCGCATGGCCGCCCGCCTTTACGGGCTTGAGGTAATTCATTATCCGCTCCCGGGAACGGTCAAGGAGAACGTGACCCAGTTTCTGGTGATTTCCCGGAAACTGCGGAAATCGCCCAGAATCGCGAAGACAAGTCTTGCCGTTCACCTGCGCAACGATCCGGGCAGTCTGTACGATTTTCTCAGGCCGATGGCCGAGGCCCGCATTAACCTTTCCAGGATTATCTCCAGGCCGATCGAAGGGAAGCTGGGCCAGGTGGCTTTTCTGATAGATATAGACGGGAACTTCTACAAACCGAAACTGTCCACGGCTCTCAGGCAGGCCCGCCGATCCGCGAAAAAAGTAAGGTTGCTGGGATCCTACCCGTGCTACAGGAAGTACAAAGCCTCGTGATATACCTGAAGCCGGCGTAATGATGAATTCACGGGAAATAGTAAGACGGACGCTCGATTACGACTACCCCGAAAGAGTGGCCCGGTCTTTCGGGGACAACGACTTTTACAGTGTCGGTTCCAGCGTCGAAACTCACGCCGCTCCGTGGGAGCAAACGAAAGAAGGCTCCTGGCGGAGAACCGACGAGTGGGGCAACGTATGGTCCAGGGTTGACGACACTTCGAAAGGCGAAGTGATCAAGGGCATTCTGGACGACATTTCCGCCCTGGACGGTTACGAGTTTCCAGATTATTCCCGGCCTGAAGACTACCAGATGGTTTCCCTTGCAGAGAAACAGCACCCCGACAAGTGGATTTGCGGCGGGTTGCCCGGTTTCGCGTTCAATATAGCGAGGAAGATGCGCAGGCTGGACCAGTACCTCATGGACATCATGCTGGAAAGAGAGCGAATGCACGAACTGCACGACCGCATCGACGCGATGCTTGAGGACATGATCAGAAACTACGGCGCGGCTGGAGCACACAGCGTGATGTTTCCGGAGGACTGGGGCACCCAGTCGCAGACTTTGATCAGACCCGAGATATGGCGCGAAGAATTTTTCCCGCGGTTCGAGAAACTCTGCGGAATCGCTCATGAGTGCGGCCTGAGGGTAATGATGCATTCCTGCGGAAATATCGCCGCGATTGTCCCCTGGCTTATCGAAGCGGGTATCGACGTGCTTCAGTTTGACCAGCCCGACCTTCACGGTATCGACACACTCGCCTCCTGCCAGGAAAACAGCAGGATCACTTTCTGGTGCCCCGTGGATATACAGCAGACGCTTCAGAAGAAGGACGAGGAAATAATTCGCGCCAAGGCCCGGGAGATGCTTGACAAGCTATGGAAGGGGCGGGGCGGATTTATCGCCGGTTATTACGGGGATAACGCTTCAATCGGACTGGACCCGCAATGGCAGGAGTACGCCTGCGGCGAATTCATGAAGCATGGCACCCACTCGCGATATTCCAGGGCCGGCGGTCGGGGCGCTTTCTCAGGTTCGTAGAGAGCACTTTCTCCGGCGTTCCTGCCTTTCAGGACAAATTTTTCTGATCTCCTGCCGGGTTTTTGGGATTGTTCCGCCGGCGATATGCGGGTATTGGTTTGGCGGGCTATGAACGTGCCGGGACCAAAAAGCAATTTCGATAGAGCGGCGGCGGCCGGCGTCGTGCTGTATCTTCTCGGCGCGTTCCTGCACCTGGGCCTGGCGGATTATGCGAGGTCGCCGTTCATTTTCGGGGACGAAGGAGACGGTTTCTTCAACATGTGGGTGATGGACCACTCGGCCGGATGCATCGCACGCGGAGACTGGGACATCATAGACGGCCGCATTTTCTGGCCCAAGAACGAGGACACGCTTCTCTGGTCGGACAACCTTTTCGTGCCGATGCTCGCTTTTTCAGTTTTCAGGGTCGCGGGGGCGGGTCTGACGGGGTCGTTCTGGGGAACGGCAATGCTTCTGTCGGTGCTTGGATACGCGGCCTGTTTTTTTCTTCTGCGGCTTATCTTTCGCATGGTCGAAAAGACTACGCCCGGCATTCCGGCGCACGCGTATATGCTGGTGCCCGTCTTCGCCTACTTCGCGGCCTTTTCGGCGGGTCGGTTGATTTATTTCCGGCATTTCCAGAACCTTTCATCACTTTGGCTTTTTTCTCTTACTGCGGGCGGAATCGGATATTGGTATCACAGGCGCAAATGGTTTTTCCGTCTCATGGTAATATCGGAAGTACTGCTTTTGTATTCCGCCCCTTACTTCGCGGTTCTGGGGGCGGCCTTCGTGCTGGGATGGGCGGCATTTCAGGCGATTATGGAACCCGCCGGCTTTGTCGGGATACTCCGGGAAAATCGATATTTCCTGGTATTTGCGGCTGTCGTTTTTGCCGTGCTTGCCGCCGCCTACGCTTCGGTGGAAAAACCGGTACTGAGTACTGCCTATATCCACGAAAACGCTCTGGGTTTCAAAGATCTTGTAATACCAGAAGAGGGACTGGGCAGGAAAACGGTGGAACAACTGGCCGGGAATCTTCCGCGCGGTAACCACGAAAAACCGGGTTACCTCGGGGCCGGTGTCCTGCTTGTTATGGCACTGCTGGTTTTTTTCAAAGCCCCGGAGATATTCCGGTGGCTGGTTAAACAATTCCGCAGTCCGGGTTTCTGGACAGTTGCCGTTCTCGCGGGTATCTGTGTGTTCGGCCGCGGAAAAGCCGGAGCCGTCGGTGCGTGGGCGGGCTTGCTTGCCCTGGTTACAGCCTTTTTTCTATTTATCCGGGGCGCCGTCCGCCGGAGGGAGCGAACTCTTGTACTGCCGGCACTGGCATTCTGCGGGCTCTGCGCCTTGTTTGCCTACGGAGCGGCCTTCGGGCCGCGGAGCGGGTTTTTCGACGAACCGGTAAATCCATCGGTCTGGGGATTATTCGCTCTGGTTCTGCCGGGTTTCAGAAACATGCGCGCTATCGGGAGGCTGGCGGTCGTGGGTCACGGAATGCTTCTGGTATGTCTGTTCGGTTACGGTCTTCTGTTCCTGGCGCGAAGCAGGGGCAAACGCCGAAAGGCGATTTTCGCCGTGATTGCCGTTTCGGCGCTTCTTCAGTTTGCCGAACAGACAGGGGGGCGTGTTCCGATTTACAGATACGATCCTCGATCCATAACTCCCACGGAGGAAGAGAGATCGTTTTTTTCGGCCGTCCGCGGCGTTGCGGCCGTGTTCCCCGCCGTCCCGTTCCACCGCAACACCCGTGCCATGCTCTATTTCGACGCCTTTAATGGAATTGTCCTTATGAACGGTTATTCCTCACGGTCCACGAGGTTGTGGGACCGCGTGATGGAAATGGGCATGGAAGGCGGACAGCCTACAGCCGCACAGATAGCGCGCGTGCGGGCAAACGGCTGTGATTATATTATACTGTGGAAAACGAGGCTTTCGCCTGAAAGAGTCGAGCGCGTAAGAGCCCGCTGGGAAGGAACTGCTTTCGAAAACAACCGGTTCCTTGTATTGCGGCTGTTGTGAACACTTGACCCGTTCACCGCACCGGACCGTGGATTACTCTTCTTCCGCCATCTGGTCGTAAAAGAGTGCGTAATCGTCCGGGTTGTCGCCGGCCCTCATTTTGATGGCCTCGCGGGGATGCTGATTGAGCAGTCCGGTGATAGCGTAGGGGATATGGTACCCCCATTCGATTTTCTGTTTAAGAGGAAGCACTGTGTCGCTGCAGCATTTCAATATGGGACGAAGCCGGAATTTGGGATTGTGGAGAAATCCGACCAGCAGTTCGATAGGGCAGTTGCCCGGCCCGCGCCCTATTCCGTTCATGGTGGCGTCAAGCCGGTTTGCGCCGGCCAGCATAGCTTCGATCGTATTGGCGAAAGCCAGCTGTTGGTTGTTATGTGCGTGAAAACCGATTTCCTTGCCCGTGCCTTTTACCGCGTCCATGTAAAGACCGGTAAGCTTACGCACCTGTTCGGAATAAAGCGCTCCCCAGCTGTCAACGATATATATTGCATGGGCGGGACTTTCGGCGAGAATCTCCAGGGCTTCGGACATGTCGCGCTCGGCAACCACGGATACCGCCATTAACTGCATGAGCGGCTCATATCCCTTGTCGTACACGTCCTTGAGCATATCCACGGCGAGCGGGATCTGGTGCACGTAGGCGGCGACGCGCACGCAATCGAAGACGCTTTTCTCGGCGGGAAGGATATCGGTTTTGTAGTCTGTGCGTTCCGCGTCGGCCATAACCGAGAGCTTCAGATCGGTCGGGTTGTCTCCGACTACACGGCGTACATCTTCCTCGTCGCAGAATTTCCACTTGCCGTACTCGGAGGGCGAGAAGATTTTTTTCGAAGCCTTGTAGCCGAGCTCCATGTAATCGATACCCGCGTCTACGCAGGACTGGTAAACGGCCCGCGGAAAATCCTCTTCAAACTTGTGATCGTTGATCAGGCCGCCGTCGCGTACCGTGCAGTCCAGGATCCTGATGTCCGGCCTGTAAGCCACCCATCCGCCTTTTGCGGAAGCGTGCTTTGTTTCTTGAGTGTCCATTGGCTACGGTCCTCTTTTTGCAGTTTTGTCCGGCAATATGAGGCGGGTAACATAGCCGCCTCTCGTCTCCCGGTCAAGCATTCACGGGCGGACAGGCAAGGCGGCAGGGGGCGGAAGCCAAAGTGAGAATTACTGCCGGGTTCAGTGATCGAGTTGACTTCGGGGACTTTATGCTGTAGATATCCGGTTCGGAGACTACTTTATGCGTATCCGGCAAATTCGGTCTTTATGCCTGTTCCTGATTGCGGCCCTGGCGGTCACAGCCTGCGTCCATTCGGGGGGCGGGGAGAAAACGACGGTCGCCGTCAGTCCCGGCTCCGGCGGCGTGTCCGCTTATCCGGAATTGCGTCGAGTGGCTGAAACCGCGGTCGGAGACCTTGTTTCCCTCGGCGCGGTCTCGGGGCGGGATGTGCCGCTGAGGGCGGCCCTCGGTGAAATCAGGAATAACACCAGGCGTTATCTCGATGACAGAGATTTGATCAGCCGCCTTCGTTCCGAGTTGCTCAAGTCGGACTGTATCAGGGTTGTTGACCCGAATGAGATGGAATCCGCGGCAGGCGGGGCCGATGCCGAAAAAGCCTCCGGCGCTGAATACGTGGTGCGGGTGACGGTATCCGAAATGGAAACCGCGCCCCCTTCCGCGCCGGATTACGGAAACAAAGATACTGCATGGTACAGTCTTGTCCTGGAACTGGCCGGAACCGGAACAAATCAGGCGGCCGGCGCCGTAAGGAAAGAATTCCCGCGCGAGGCCGATTTTCCGCTGATCGGATGGTAGTTCACCAGCGGGCCAGGTACTCAACGGCTTCGCCTGCTTCCGCCGCTATGTTACAGCCCGTACGGCGCAGACGTTCCTCGGACTGATGTCCTCCTTTCAACAGCAGGCATCGGCAATTCAATTCGTCCGCCACTTCCGAATCGTGCACGGTGTCGCCTATAACCAGCACGTTTTCCGGATTAACGGCGGCTGTTTTCAGAAATTGCCTGCCGGCGGCGACCTTGGAATCCGCGTAGTAATTGGGCAGACCGTACAGGCCGTCAAAGAAACCCGCGATGCCGCGGGCCGAAACCATTACTGAGAGCAGATCGATGTTGCTTGCCGAAAGCACCGACATGGCCAGGCCCTTTTCGCGCAGAGCGGCAAGGGCACGGTCTGCGCCGGCTCGAAGCGGCGAGCCGGTCGAGAAACGCCTGTAAAGCTTGTGGTAATCCAGCGCCACCGTGTCCCAGTCGTCCGATTCAAAGTCAAACCCCAGGTCCCTGTAATAGTCTATCACCGGAAAGTGAAATCTTTCGCGGTAATCCCGGTGCGATACCTCTTTC
This sequence comes from Kiritimatiellia bacterium, assembly GCA_046483125.1. Classification (GTDB taxonomy): domain Bacteria; phylum Verrucomicrobiota; class Kiritimatiellia; order UBA8416; family JAWODU01; genus JAWODU01. The sequence goes on along the minus strand of JAWODU010000038.1, from coordinate 27,312 downwards.
AGCGACCGGCGCCGGAGCATAATGTTCAGAGCCCTGACGCAGGCCGGCACATCGTCGAGCAGAGTTCCGTTCCAGTCCCAGAGTATGTGCGTTATTTGCTTCATGGTTGTTCTCCGGGCGCATCGTCCCGTTCTGTCAAACTTGACAGCAGGTTTATCTGTGTAACTGTCCCTTTTTTCAGGTCATTAGCCGTTTTTCGACCCTCTCCCCCTTTTCCCAATACACTTAAACGCTTTCTTAACCGCCACCCTTTCCGCCGCGGCGGACGCACACCCTTAACCGACCTGCTTACTCGTCATGTGCCAGCCGTTGCAACAGAGTCGTTTAAGCGTATACGACAAAGGGTGGCGGTTAAGTGTGCGATTAAGTGTTTCAACTCGTCTTTCATTCGTTTTCATAGAACTTTTGACATTACCCATCGTCCTTTGTCCGTGTCTGAACGCGGACCCTGTAAAGGCATACGTCCACGGGACAGAGCTCCATACCGGGATATTCAAAGAAGGCGGCGGTTTCCGCAGGCGTGAAGTGGCCGGTTTCGATATACACCGGCACGTCGGTTCCGGCAAGGATCGCCAGCTCGGGAAGTTTTTCAAGCGCTGTATACCGCACCGCTTCGCCCGCTCCGCCGGCCCGGAGACCGGGGCACCGGTGGTCGAGCGGGCCTTCCGGCGGCGGAACGGGATCGGCAATCGGGCCGGGGGCGATCAGTTTGTCCGCGTATTCCACTCGGCGTGAAACCGGGACTATCGTTCTGGAAGAACGCGAAGAAACCATATGCTCCAGGTACGCGGGGTCGACGGCGGAAACTATCAGCGCGTTATCGGGCGTGCGGCGTTTCAGGCGGTCCGCGGTGAGCCTGCGGAGCGGGGCGGAACCGGCGGCCGTGAAACGTCCGGCGGCGGAAAAGACCGCCCCGGCGAGGAGGATCGGCAGGACCATTCGCACGGGTATTTTCCTTATATACACTGCCGCCGCGGAAGCCGTCAGAATCAGCAGTAACGCGAACGCCGGCAAAAAGAAACGGGGCTCCGAATGGAAATAGAACAGGTGCGGAAGTATCAGAAAGGCGGAAACAAGCGCCGCGTATTCCGCCAGAGGGCGAAGGGGGGCCGGGCTCCTTGTCTCATCCGTGGAGCGGAAGATCCTGCCCAGAACCGGGAGCAGAACAAGACCGCACAGCAGGAGGGCCAGCAGACCGGAGGAGGCAATTGCCCGGGAATTGGCCCCAAGGTATACCGGCGAAAAGACCATGCCGGGATAGTCGTACGGAACCGGACACCAGAAATTGTATCCGCTTCTCCACGGCGACCCGAACGTAAGTGCGTTGTACCGCAGGGTGGCGACGGCTGCGGCCGCCGGCGGTATAACCAGAAGCACGGTTCGTACGAGTCGTCCCGCGCGTCGGCCGGCATTTACCGCAAGCAGAATGAAAGGCAGAACCATCACGCCGAGGGCCGGCCTGAGTCCGGCGGCGAGGGCCGTGAGAATTCCGGCGTCGAGGTACGAGAATGCGCTTTTTTGCTTCCGGCGCCTCATTCTGACATAAAGCAGACACCCGCCCAGGACCAGCACCGTCGACGGAACATCGGTCATAATTACACCCGAGTACTCGCGGTAGAGAGGCAGGGCCAGAAGGGCGAGGGAGGCAAAAAGTCCTCCCCACGCTCCCGCCGCCTTTCTGCCGATTAAAAAGGCAATGACGATCCCTGCCGTGGCGAAGAGAAAAACCGGGTATATTCCGTTGCCGATACCGGTGCCGAGAAGGGCGTAGGCCGGGCTCAGAAAAATCAGCGAAAACCACGGCGTGTATCTGGGCGGATAACGGGTATTGTCAACGACGATGTGGTAACTGCCGGTTTCCAAGGCATTTACAGCCCCGACGGCGTATTCGACCGAATCCGGAACTATATCCAGATCCGAGGCGCAGTACGGGGAGGTAAAAAGAACTATGCCCGCGAGCAATGCCGCCGCCGCAGGCGCGGCAAATGCCGCGAAGCGGTTTACTTTATGAGGAATACTTGTCATCAGCGCCGCTTTTAACGCCAATATCGTTACCACTCTTTGGTTTTGTTGTCTACCGGAACATGGCCGCCAGGGCGCGGAATCCGGGGATTTCCGGCGCGGGCATGGGAAGCGGCTGCGGCCGGGTAAAAACCCTGAAAAAACTTGTTGACGACGGCCGGGCGGCAAGCGTATAGTTCCTGAGAATTCGGGTTTCACAGTTGTGTTCGACGGCGGTTCGCAAACAATACACGGAGGCGGTAAGCATGAAGAAAGTGTTAACGAAAAAATCCTTGCGGTCATTTACCTTGATAGAACTCCTCGTGGTGATCGCGATTATCGGAATCCTGGCGGCCATGCTCCTGCCTGCCATCAGCGCCGCCCGCGAACGCGCCCGCCGGGCCAACTGCATGAACAACCTTTCCCAGTGGGGCAAAGTGTTTATCATGTATTCAATGGACCACAATGAAGACTTTCCGGGACATTTAAAAATGCTGAGCCCCGATTTCATAGACACTGAACGGCTGTACGTCTGCCCCAGTGACAGGACCCGCACGACCGCAAGCAACATAACTGATATTGTCAATATCTCGGCGGACGCCGACGGTCATAAGTACGTGAGCTATAACCTTTTTACCGAAGATAGTTCGGGGCAGTCTATTACCGCGGCATCGGGGTCGGGCGTGGCGCTGGCCTGCGACAAGGACGGGCCGGACGATAATGTGACTGATGTGGCCGACGGTTTCGGCGGTAATCACGACGGCGACGGCGGCAACATTCTCCGTTGCGGCGGCTCGGTGGAATGGGTGAACACTAAAGAAGACTGGGAAGACGCTGGCGATCGGACAAACACACTGCACGGCGCTTCCTTTGACAATATCGCCGCTTATTGAGTCGGGCGGAAGTCTTTTCAAACCCCGGAAACGAGTTTACGTTTCCGGGTTTTTTTTTATGGCCGTTTCGGTAAGCAGTACAGCCGGTTGTTTTCAGCCGGCTGTACCTGAGAAGAATTGCCGATTCCGCGAATCGTTGCTGTTCGCCGGCGAAAAGCATATCATGCCTCCCATGGCCTCCATAGCGAAAGTAGTTGTCGATATAACCCGGGACAGGGAATTCGATTACCTGATCCCGCGGGAGCTGAGGGACCAGATCCGGCTCGGCTCTCGCGTGCTGGTGCCTTTCAGGAGTTCGCGGAAGATCGGCTGTGTTGTGGGCCTTGCTTCGGATTCTCCCCGGGGGAATCTCAAAGAAGTCATAGAGCCGGTCGGCGACAGGCCTTTTATCCGGGAATCCCTGCTTGAGCTGGCGCGCTGGATGGCTTCGTACTATTGCGCGCCCGTGGAACACGCCATACGGACAATGCTTCCCGGAGCGGTAAGGCGGAGGGGAGCGGCATTCAGGAAGCAGAAGAGTGTAAGACTTGTTGAGGAAGAGAAGAATTTACAGGAAGATCGGAAAGGAAAAGGGAGCGGCACGAAGGGTGAAAAGGCCGGGAAGGCAAAGAGGCTGACGGAGAAGCAGGAAAAGGTTCTGGAGGTGCTGGAGCGCAGGAAAGAAATGCTTCTGAGGGAATTGACAAGAGAGGCCGAAACTACGGTTTCGCCGGTGAAGTCGCTGGAGAAAAAAGGGCTGGTGAGAATAGAAGATGCCACGATGCTGAGAAGCCCGCTGGCGAGCGCCAATATCCTCAGGACCGGGCCGCTCAAGCTTATGCCGGAACAGGAAGAGGCGCTGGAGAAGATCATAGGGAGTGTGGAAGCAAGAGTCTTACAGGAAGGCCGGGAAGAGCGGGAAGGGAGAGGCGGAGAAGAAGAGAATCCTGACAGGATTAACGGGATCGACAGGATTAAGAGAGAAAGAGAAGAAAGCGGCGCGGTTCTGCTGTACGGAGTGACGGGGAGCGGAAAGACGGAAGTCTATCTGCAGGCGATCGACTGCGTCTTGAGCAAGGGAAAAGGCGCCATAGTCCTTGTTCCGGAGATATCTCTCACGCCGCAGACGGTGGAGCGTTTCGTTAGCCGCTTCGGCGGCCGCGTTGCGGTTCTGCACAGTCATCTTTCAGACGGCGAGCGTCATGACGAGTGGCACAGGATAAGGGACGGACGCGCGGACATAGTGATAGGCGCGCGATCTGCTGTATTCGCGCCGCTGGCGAACCCGGGATTAATAGTTGTGGATGAAGAACACGAGCCCAGCTACAAGCAGGGGGAGAGCCCGAGGTACAGCGCCCGCGACGTGGCGGTCATGCGCGGAAAACTTGAAAACTGCGCGGTTGTGCTCGGTTCGGCGACGCCGTCGCTTGAATCGTGGAACAACGCGGGAAAGGGCAAGTATGCGCTCGCTGTTCTTCCGCGCAGGGCGGACAACCGGAAGATGCCGCGCATGCGGGTGATCGACATGCGGATTGAAATGGGCAGGCCGGGAAGGGGCGGCGTTTTCTCTCGGGAACTGCTCGACGCAATTCAGCAGAGGCTTGAGAAAGGCGAACAGACCATTCTCTTTCTGAACAGGAGAGGGTTCGCGACGTCCCTGATATGCCCCAGGTGCGGGTATGTTGCCGAGTGCGGCCAGTGCAGTGTGTCCTATACGTATCATCGCAAAGATGAAAGATTGAGGTGCCATATCTGCGGCGCCGTGAAAAAAGTTCCGGCAAAATGCCCCGGCTGCGGCGATCCCGCCTTCAGGTTCGCCGGCGTGGGTACCCAGCGCATAGAATCGATTGCGCGGAAGTGTTTTCCGCGGGCTTCAATCCAGCGCATGGACGCCGATGTGACGGGACGCAAAGACGCCTACGGCAGGATTCTCGGTGACTTCCGCGTGGGGAAAACGGACATATTGATCGGTACCCAGATGATTGCCAAGGGTCTGCATTTTCCGAACGTAACACTCGTCGGCGTGATGTACGCCGACCTGAGCCTGCACATGCCGGATTTCCGCGCGGGGGAGCGTACGTTTCAACTGCTGGCTCAGGTCGCCGGCCGGGCCGGCCGGGGCGAAGTATCGGGCGAAGTGATTGTGCAGACCTATACTCCGTTTCACGCGGCGGTGCAGGCGGCGCGCCGGCAGGATTACGCGGGATTCGGGCAGAAGGAACTGGAATCCAGGCGCGAGCTGTGTTATCCGCCTTTTGCCCGTCTCACGTGCATAACTTTCAAGGGACGGAGCGAGCGGGAGACCGCGTTTTACGCGTCGGCGCTGGCGAAAAAACTCCAGCCGTGCCTCGATCGATCAGTAAGGATGTCCAGGCCCGTGCCGGCGCCTCTGGCGAAGGCGAAAGGCAAATACCGGTACCAGCTTATGCTGAGATCGCCCAGAGCGGCCAGCGTGACACACCCGGTAAGCGCGGCGACGGCGGATTTCAAACTGCCCAGGGGCATGAGCATGGCGGTTGACGTTGACGCGTTGAATCTGATGTAGGGGGACGTCTTTGCAGTAGAAAGCAGAAAGCTGAAATGGGGAAAGCTGAAAGCTGAAATGGGGAAGGGAACCTTGAACGGGGAGGTTGATTTTTGCTTTCCATCCAGAACTGAGCTTCTATCATTACGTCCAAATGAAGCAGAGGTCAAAATTTTACGTAACCACGCCGATTTACTACGTGAATGATCGGCCGCATATAGGGCACGCGTACACCACTATCCTGGCCGACGTGCTGGCGCGGTACCACAGACTGCTTGGAGTACCGACTCATTTTCTGACCGGAACGGATGAACACGGGCAGAAGGTCCAGCGTTCCGCGGAGGAGGCCGGTGTCAGTCCCCGGGAACAGGCCGAGGCCACCGTTGTTCGTTTTCAGGATCTGTGGCGGAAACTCGAGATAACCAACGACGATTTTATCCGGACCACCGAAAGCCGTCACGAAAAGACGGTGGGGAAAATTCTGCGGGACCTGTACGAAAAGGACGAGATTTACAAGGCGGAGTACGACGGCTGGTACTGCGTTACGTGCGAGAGATTCTACACTGAAAGGGACGCCCGGAACGGTGTATGTCCGGAGGAGGGATGCGGCAGACCGCTGGAGAAGATAAAAGAGTCGAACTACTTTTTCAGGATGAGCAAATACCGCGACTGGCTCATCGGGTATATAGAAAACAATCCGGGTTTCATACAGCCGGATTTCCGCCGCAACGAAACGCTTGGATTTCTTAAAAAGGAACTGAACGATTTGTGCATATCACGTCCCAAGAGCCGCATGTCCTGGGGAATCGAGCTTCCGTTCGACAGCGATTTCGTGACGTACGTGTGGTTTGATGCGCTGGTAAACTACATCAGCGCGGTAGGTTATCCTGAAGATGACAGCCGTTTCAGCAAATGGTGGCCGGCTTCGTGCCACCTTATAGGAAAAGACATTCTGACTACGCATACCGTTTACTGGCCTACAATGCTGAAGGCAATGGGCCTGCCCCTGCCGGAATGTATATTCGCCCACGGCTGGTGGCTTGCCGGCGCCGATAAGATGAGTAAGTCGGCCGGCAACGTCGTGAATCCCATGGAGTTCGTTGACCTCTGCGGAGTGGACGCGTTTCGCTATTTCCTGATGGCGGAGATGACCCTCGGACAGGATGCTTCGTTCACGGAGGAGGGCTTCGCGCTCCGTTATAACGCGGAGCTGGCCAACAATCTGGGCAACTTGTTGAGCAGGGTGATGAAACTGATTCACCGCCATTGCGCCGGAAAGATTCCGGAACCGGCCGGAACGGATGAAAACACGGAAGCGCTGAAAGAAGCGGTGCTTTCGGCGGCGGAGAGAATGGCTGAATCGGTGGGCGAAATGCGGATAGATCTGGGAATAGCGGCAGTCGCAGAAGGGGTGCGTGAGGCCAACAGGTATATGGAGAAAACCCAGCCGTGGAATATGGCCAGGCAGGGTAAGGCCGCGGAACTCGGGACGGTGCTGTGGACGTCGGCGGAGGCGTTGAGGATACTCAGCGGCCTCCTTTATCCGGTTATGCCGGGAAAAACGACGGCCCTGCTGAAAGCGCTTGGATGCGGAGACGCGAAACCGGAATACGAAAGCTTGAATGCGTGGGGCGGGCTCCGACCCGGCGCCGGGATCGGTGAAATGATGAACCTGTTTCCGCGCGTCAGGGTAAAGAACAAACCGGATACGCCGAAGAGCACGGACAGTGGAAAGGAAAAAGTCATGACCATCGATTACGATGATTTTCAGAAGGTGCAATTGAAGACGGCGAAGGTAGTCGAGGCCTGGAAAGTCGAGAGGGCGGACAAGCTCCTTCAGCTTGAGGTGGAAGTCGGCGAAGAGAAACGACAGATTGTGGCGGGCATTGCTCAGCATTACAGCCCTGAGGAGCTGGTCGGCAGAACCATCGTGGTGGTGGCAAACCTGAAACCGGCGACGATACGGGGTGTTGAATCCCAGGGGATGCTGTTGGCTGCCGATGAAGGGGATACACTGCGCCTGGTTACCGTGGACGGGGAGGGCGCCTTGTCGGGCGCGGTCGTGAAATAAAAAGCCCCCGGGACCGCCAATTGTTGTCTTGATTCCTGTTTTTTTCGCATTTTTGCGCGTCTTGTGTGCCCGCACTATAGCCGCACCGCCCCCTTAATCCCTGAAAAACGCAATTTTTCGCAAAAAAGTTATTGACAGCGGTGGGGCAATGTGGTGGATTGTGTCACACGGAGTCATAACATGGACGAGTCGGACAGTGTCTTGGAGCGGGAAATCAAGGGGCAGGGAGTATTTGTAAGCAATTTTGCCCACTCCCTTGACCCGAAAAAGAGGCTGACAATTCCGTCGGCATGGCGGGCGCAGGTGGGCACACCCAAAAGCCTGTACGTACTGCCGGACGTGCATCACAAGTGTCTCGTTGTTTTTCCGGCCGGCGAAATGACGCGCCGGCTCGAGGCAATGCGCCAGCACTCGATGGCGGACAGGAAGGCAAGGCATTTTGCAAGAGTCCTTGGTTCACAGTCGGACCTGGTCTCATGGGACAACCAGGGAAGGATACGGATAAAGGATGAACTGCTTCGCCTGGCGGATGTAACGGAAACCGCTGCGCTGGTCGGAGCATTTGACCGATTTGAAATATGGAACCCGGAGAGACTTGAAGCCGCCCGCAAAGCCGAGGGAGACAACATCGAGGACGCGGCGAGGTACGTGGGGTTCTAGGTTCAGGGTTCAAAGTTCCGGGTTGAGGATCCCGGATAAGCAGTAGTGAATAATTGATGCACCAGCCTGTGCTTGTCAGAGAAGTAGTGGATCTGCTGGATGTCAGAAGCGGCGGTACGTACATAGACGCGACAGTAGGAGGCGGAGGCCACGCCGAGGCAATACTTGAGAAGACGGGAAGCGCGGGATTTGTGCTCGGTATCGATCTGGACGATGAGGCGTTGACGCGGGCGGGCGAACGGCTTCGGGGGAAGACGGGAACTGTAAAGCTTCTGAAGGGTAATTACCGGCAGATGGCAAAACTGGCTTGTGTTGCCGGAGTGGAAAAGGCGGACGGCGTACTGGTGGATCTCGGTATTTCGTCGGACCAGATAGGCGACCGCGGACGCGGGTTCAGTTTCAGCGAAAACGGGCCGCTGGACATGCGTATAGACCGGGCAGAGGGCACGACGGCGGCGGAACTTGTGAACGGATTGTCCGAGGATGTGCTGGCCGACATCCTGCGGTGCTTCGGTGAGGAGAAGCGGAGCCGGCGCATAGCCGGCCGCATAGCGGAGGAGAGGGCGAGAGAGCCGATAGTTACGACAGGGAGGCTGGCCGAGATTGTGGCGGAAGCGGCGGGAGGCAGGCGGGGCCGGATTCACCCGGCCACGCGGACATTTCAGGCTTTGAGAATTGCGGTCAACGATGAGCTGTCTTCGCTTGAAACGGGACTGTCTTCGGCATTGGAAGTGTTGAAGGAGGGAGGCCGGATGGCGGTCATCGCGTTTCACAGCCTGGAGGACAGGATCGTTAAGAATTTTTTTCGAACACATGCAGGCAGGTGGAAATCATTGCCGGGCGGGGGAAGCAGTTGGGAGGGTGAAACCCCCGGGGTCACGATATTGACGAAGAAACCGGTACGGGCAAGCGGCGCGGAAGTGAGAGATAATCCGCGGGCCCGTTCGGCGAAATTGCGGGCGGCGGCGAAACTGGGCAGGAGCCGCCCCTCGAAAAGCAGAGAAGCCGCGGCGGGCAAAGCGGCGTAAATCAATCGGGAGGTACGAATAATGGCGCGAAGAAGAAACAGAAAAAAAACGGACGGGTTCGCGTTTCCGGCACGTTTCACGGGGCTGGTCATATGTCTTTCGGTAGTAGCGCTGGCTTATGTCTGGCTTTGCTGCCGCTGTGAAGCCGTAGGCAAGGAGATCAAAGAGCTGGAAAGGGAAAACGGAGAGCTTCGACAGCGATACACGAGTGAAGTTTCGAGATGGGCGCGGATGATATCTCCACGCAACATGGAACTGGTACTGGCGAGAAATAATTTAAGGATGCATTGGCCGCGGGTGAATCAGATTGTATGGATGCATGAAGACAGGGAACCGGATCATGCCGCCTCGGTGCTGGCGGACAATGCCGTCACCTACGTGAGATACGACGAGTCGGTAATGAACGATTGACAGGCACTATGAAAGGGCGGTTCATTTTCGCCGGGGGAACCCTGATAGCGGCCATGCTCGGGCTGGGCGTTCGCCTGGCCTTTTTACATCTCGGAGGACACGGGGAAATCCGTCTGAAGATCGCGCGGACGCGGCATGTGAACAGGAAGATCCTGCCGGGCCGCGGCGACATATACGACCGCACGGGTCCGGAAGCGCCTCCTCTGGCGCTGAACCTGGATGTTAAACACGTCTGCGTAGATCCTCACGTTATCGTTGAAAACGACACGGTGGATCAGGTAGCAGTAGAATGCGCCAGAATCCTGGGGATACCCGCCGCGTCACTTATTCCGCGGCTGACGGATGAAAACCGGCGTTTTGAGTATGTGAAGCGCTTTGTCAGGGAGCCGGCCGCGCGGCGTCTTGAACGCAGGAAACTGCAGGGCGTATTTTTCCGGGACGCTACGGCGCGTTACTATCCCAACGGTTCGTTTCTCTGCCATGTTCTCGGGTTTGTGAACCACCAGGGCGTGGGAGGGGCGGGAATAGAGCAGTACATGGACCGTTATCTCAAGGGATCGCCGGGTCTGCTGGAAAGCAGTGTGGACGGAATGCACCGTGAACTGTACTGGCACAGGGACCTGTGGATTCCGGCGCTGGCGGGGGCGGACGTTTATCTGACCATTGACCGCCATATACAGTACATAGTCGAAAAGGCCCTGGATTCGGCCATGCGCGAACATCACGCAAGGGGCGCCTGGGCCGTTGTTCAGATACCGAGTACAGGCGAGATACTCGCCATGGCCGGCAGGCCGGCTTATGACCTGAACGAGTTCAGGTATACCGCCCCAAACGAGAGATTGAACCGGGCCATAGGATACGTTTACGAGCCGGGTTCAACATTCAAGGTGGTGACACTGTCCTCCGCCCTGGACGCGGGCACGGTAAAGCCGGATACCGTAATGGACTGTGAAATGGGAACGTGGAGCTACAAGGGCCGGGTACTGAGAGATTATCATCCTTACGGGGAACTGACCGTCGCCGACGGTATAAAGAAGTCCAGCAACATTCTGCACGCGAAAGCAGCTCTGACGCTCGGCGACAAACGGTTTTACCGGTACATGCGAAACTTCGGAATAGGCGTGGAAACGGGAATAGACCTTCCGGGCGAGGAAAGCGGGATACTGCACCCGCCGGATAAATGGTCAAACATAAGCGCTACCAGAATAGCAATGGGACAGGGAGTTGCGGTCACGGCCCTGCAGATGCTCGGGGCGGTAAACGCGATAGCCAATGACGGGGTGATTATGCGGCCGTACGTGATCGATCATGTCGTGGAAGAAGATGGAAAGGTTCTTTACCGGAACGGACCGGAAGAGGCTTTTGCTCCGGTGTCTTCTGAAACTGCGGCGGTGATGCGCGGTCTGCTGAAAAGGGTAACCGAGCGGGGAGGAACGGGGACGCGGGCGGCCGTGGACGGATACGAAGTATGCGGCAAAACGGGCACGGCGCAGAAGGCGGCGCCCGGGGGTTACTCGGATACCGATTATGTGGCTTCCTTTGCGGGGTTCCTTCCGGCCCGCTCACCGCGTATCTCCGCCATAGTTGTGGTGGACGAGCCACAGCCTTTGCATACCGGAGGAAGGGTAGCGGGGCCCGTGTTCAGGGAGATTATGGAACAGACAGCGAGATACCTGAATATCGCGCCGGCCGTCGGACGGCTGGCAAGCGCGGGAAATCCATGAGACTCTACGAGCTTGTAAAGGGAATTGATTGTCGTGTGCCGGACGAGGTCAAAGACGTCGAAATTACCGGCGTTGCCCATGACTCGCGGCAGGTGAAAGCCGGCATACTGTTTGTAGCCGTGAAGGGCGCGAACAGAGACGGCAGAAACTTCGCTTCCGAAGCCGTGCGGCGCGGCGCCCCGGCGGTCGTGTGCGAGGGGTCTTGCGGGGATGTGCCGGCCGGCATGGTGGTATCGGTGGAGAACCCGCGGAAGGCCCTTGCGGCCATGGCCTGTTCTTTTTACGGCCGTCCGTCCGATCGCATGCGCGTAATCGGTATAACCGGCACAAACGGCAAGACAACGACCGGCCGCGTTGTAAGAGACATACTTATCGCCGAAGGCAAGCGTCCGGGGGTTATTTCCACGGTGGCCCATGAGATAGGCCGAAGGGTTATTCCGGCCGTTCGCACTACGCCGGAAGCTCCCGAGCTTCAGTATCTTCTTTCGCAAATGCTCGAGAACGGCAGTGACAGCGCTGTCATAGAGGTGTCGTCCCACTCGCTGATGCAGAGCCGGGTGGCGGGCATCGAGTTCGACGCGGCGGTGTTCACGAATCTCACCCGGGATCACCTGGATTACCACGGTTCAATGGAGAATTACTTCGAGGCTAAGAAGCTCCTGTTCAGGCAATTGCGCGAAGAAAAAAAGAAGGGCCTGTCGGTAGTGAACGCGGACGATCCCCGGGGGCGGCGATTGGCGCAAGACGGCGAACTGCACAATGAACTTTTCACCTTTGCGGTGGACCGTGAAGCGTCCGTGAACGCGAAGGACATTGTGCTCGGACCGCAGGGCAGTAAATTCGCGGTGATAACTCCGTGGGGAGAAACGAAGGTAAAAACCGCTTTGCTGGGGCGTTTCAACATAAGCAATATTCTGGCGGCAATGTGCTGTACCTGTGCTCTGGGTATTAAACCCGAAAAGGCCGCCGAAGCGGTGAGTTCAATGAAACCGGTGCCGGGCAGGCTGGAACCGGTGGAAACCGGTAAGCGCTTTGATGTGTTCGTTGACTACGCGCATACGGACGACGCGCTGGCCCGGGTTCTGGAGACTCTCAGGGAACTGACCCGGGGGCGCCTGATTCTTGTTTTCGGATGCGGAGGAAACAGGGATAAATCCAAGCGGCCGGCCATGGGCAAAGTTGCCTCGAACCTGGCGGACTACACGGTTGTGACTTCCGACAATCCCAGGAACGAGGAACCGTCCGAGATAATCGCGCAGATACTTGAGGGTTACGGCAACAGGGGCAATTGCGAGGCCATTGAGAACCGGACCGAAGCAATAAGCCGCGCGCTTTTCATGGCTCAAAAGGGAGATGTTGTGCTCATCGCGGGCAAGGGGCATGAGAATTTCCAGGAATTTGCGAACAAGACTGTTTCATTTGACGACCGGCAGGCCGTAAGGGAACTGACGGGGGGGCGGTAGTGCGCGGGGTGTCACGGGAGGTGACGGTGCCGAAGTTTTCGGCCAGGGAATTGGCGGAGTGGAGCGGCGGCGCGTGGCTGTCCGGCCCGCCGGAAAGAATTACGGGGGCCGGTAACGACAGCAGAACTATAGAACGAGGCGCGGTGTACTTCGCCCTGCGCGGGGAGCATTTTGACGGGCACGCGTTTGTGGAGGAAGCCTTCAGGCGCGGGGCGTCGTCAGCGGTCATCAGCCGTGAAAACGCGCGCGGGGACGGGAACGTCGGGACGCGGGACCGTCCGCTGCTTGCGGTTGATGACCCGCACCGCGCGCTCTGCCGTATTGCCCGGTGTTATAGAAGGAAAGTGAAACCCGAAATAGTTCTCGGGATTACGGGGAGCGTGGGGAAAACAACGGTAAAAGATATGACGACTTCCGTTTTTGCCGCGTCCATGCCCGCGGCATGCACGTTCTCGAATTGGAACAATGATATAGGTTTGCCTCTGAGTCTGTTGCGAATGGAGGGCGGTACGCGCGCAGGAATTTTTGAACTCGGCAGTAATCATCCCGGTGAAATCAGCCGCCTGTGCGGGATCCTGGAGCCTTCATGGGCTCTGGTTACCGGTATCGGCCCGGTGCATACCGAATTTTTCAAGTCCGTGGAAGAAATAGCCGGGGAAAAAGCGCAGTTGTTGAAAGCCTTGCCCCGGGGGGGCAAGGCGATTTTAAGCCCCGAGACGGAGTGCTTCGATATCCTGTGTTCCGCGGCTCCTGAAGAAACCGTTACGGTAGCCGTCGAGGGCGAAGCCGATTACGTGTGTTCGAGTTTCAGCGCCCCGGACGGGCGGTGTGAAATAGAGGAGCGAAGCACGGGGGAGAAAAGCGAGCTGATTGCTGGAGCGCCGGGCAGGCACAATATTCTGAACGCCATGTTCGCCGCCGCGGCGGGACGGGCCGCGGGCCTGGACTGGGAAACTGTGGAGAGGGGGCTGGCGGGGTTCAGCCCTTCAGCAATGCGCTGGGAGGAGAAAACCGTCGAGGGAATTTCGGTTGTGAACGATTGCTATAATGCTAACCCCCTCAGCATGCGCGCTGCGATCCGGACGTTCAGCGAAATGACGGCCTCGGGCGCGAAATGGCTGGTGCTGGGAGCAATGATGGAACTCGGGGAAAGGGCCCGCAGGGAACACGTTCTGCTGGGCGAGTTCGCGGCGGCGGCGGCGGAAAACCAGGCGGGTCCGAACGGGCTCATCACGGTGGGTGCACTGGGGAAACTTATCGCCGAAGGGGCAGAGAAGGCGGGCATGAGTTCAGAAAGCGTGATCAGGTGCGAGAGCACGGATCAGGCGGCTGAAGCCGTAAAGACACATGTGCGCCGGGGAGACGCTTTGCTGTTAAAAGGGTCGCGCGCCGCGCGGCTGGAGAAGATTCTGGAACTATTGGTGAATTCGGAGGTGGTACAGTAATGACAGGCGCAGGAGAAAAAAAAAGAAAGAATGATCCGGGAGCAACGCAAAGTGCGGCCGGGCCGGGGGTTCACGCATTGAACAGCGCGGGACCGCGCCGGGATGCGTTCGGAACTCAGCGTGCCGCAGGAGACTGGACGATGCCCAACGGCGATCCCCCGTCGGTAATGCTGTGGGGGGAGGATGAAGATGGAGGCAGGGATTACGGTGTGAACCGCACCGGGTCATGAAGCCGCCGACTGTGCCGGACACGGGAAAGCGGAGAGACCGCCGGGTTGCCGGGAGAAAGAAATAACCGTCGGAGCCGGGAGAAAAAGATGTTTTATTATCTCTATGAATGGTGGCTGGCCTTTCCTGAAAAGACCCAGGACTTCTTTTCGCCTCTGAGGGTGTTTCAGTATATCACGGTCAGGGCGGTCGCGGGCGCGGGCACTGCGTTTCTTCTGGTGGTTATATTCGGCCCGGCGGTAATCCGGCACTTGAAACGTCTCAGGGTGGGACAGTTCGTGCGCAAAGAAGAGGCCCCTCCGCTTTATGAGCTCCATAGTGTCAAGGAAGGCACGCCCACGATGGGCGGGTTATTGATAATAGGCGCTGTGTGCGCCGCCGTTCTGCTCTGGGCGCCTTTAACATGGTTGACGGGTCTTGTACTGGCGACGTTGTGTTACATGGGGCTGATCGGTTTCTGGGACGATTACATCAAGGTCTGCAGGAAACGGTCGAAGGGGCTGAAGGCATGCGCCAAGCTGGGTCTTCAGGTGCTATGGGCCGGCGTCGTGCTGATAGTTCTTTACTCATTGCCGGAGACGCATGACAAGGTTCTGAGACTCATGGTCCCTTTTATCAAGGCTCCCGTTATCGCGCGGATGGCTCTGCCCCTGGCGTTCCTGTTCGTGGCGATTGTGGTTGCGGGCGCGAGCAACGCCGTAAATCTCACCGACGGGCTGGACGGACTGGCGGTCGGCTGTACGGGTTCGGTCGCGCTTTCCTACGTGATCATGGCGTACGCCGCGGGCCACGCGGAGTTCGCGGATTACCTGCGTATACCTTACGTAAGCGGCAGTGGCGAACTTGCCGTGGTGTGCGGGTGCATCCTCGGTGCCTGCCTGGGGTTCCTCTGGTTCAACTGCCATCCGGCCAGTGTTTTTATGGGGGACACGGGGAGCCTGGCGCTGGGGGGGGCGATTGCCTCGGTGGCGGTGATAATAAAACAGGAAATCGCGCTTGTGATCGTTGGCGGGATATTTGTAATAGAGGCAGTAAGCGTGATTCTCCAGGTGCTTTCCTTCAGGCTGAACGGCAGGCGTATTTTCGCGATGGCCCCGATACATCACCATTTTGAAATGAAAAACTGGAGCGAAACCCAGGTAACCGTAAGGTTCTGGATACTGTCGATTATATTCGCTTTGCTTGGAGTGCTGACTCTGAAAATAAGGTAGGCAGGAAAGATGGAAGCAGTAGCAATCACTGACTCTCGGATAAGTCAGGTGCAGCGGGGTGAGGGGTGCGCAATGGAAACCTGTGACAGGGCGTTGGTGTTGGGGTTGGGGGTGAGCGGCGAGTCCGCGGCACTGCTTCTGCTTGATGAAGGCAGTCGGGTTACGGTGGTTGACGCCGCCGACAACCCCGGCTTGCGTTCAAAAGCCGAAGCGGTTTCCGCGCGCGGGGCGAAGGTTCTGATCGGAACGGAGAGACTCCCGGCGGGCGAGTTTGACATTTGCGTGCTTAGCCCCGGCATTGCGTCGGATTCGGACTGGGTCAGAGAAATTGGAAAACGGGGCACGAAGATTGTTTCCGAACTCCAACTGGGGTGGGCCCGATGCGGGAGTCCAACGGTGGCAGTTACGGGGTCAAACGGAAAAAGCACGTTTGTAAAGCTGTGCGTCGAATCGCTTCAAAACGCCGGGCGGCGTGCCGTCGGGGCCGGGAATTACGGCCTCCCCCTCTCGGCGGTTGCCCGGAAGAAAGAAAACGAGACAGACTGGATTGTGGCGGAAGTGAGTTCGTTTCAGATGGAAAAAACCGGGCAGTTCAAACCGCGCGTCGGTGTTCTGCTGAATATACAGGCTGACCATCTGGACAGGCACGGCGGAGAAGAAGTTTACGCGGGGCTGAAAAGGAAAATGTTCAGGCAAATGGGTTCGGGCGATACGGCCGTTGTGCCGGTAGAAGAAAAAGAGGCGGTGAAAAGAACGGGATCCGGGGCGGAGCAGTGGGCCACTTTCGGGATTTCCGAACGGGCGGATTTCAGGTATAGAAAAGGCGCGATAGAGATAAGAAACAAGTGGAGCGGCGTCACCGGAACGGATATGGTTCCCGTTAACGCCGGAGTGTTCGATAACGAGGTCTTCGGTCCGGGGTACGCAGCTGTCGTGGCCGCGGTTTGCGCTTGCGGCGAAAGGATCCGGAACGTGGCTTCGGCCGCGGAGAAGTTCACGGCTTTGCCGCACAGGAGACAGGACGCGGGTGAAACAGGGGGAGTCAGATTCGTGGACGATTCCAAAGCGACCAACTTGAGCGCCATGGAGGCCAGTCTCAAAGCGGAAAGCGGAAACGCCACGCGGCTTATCGCGGGAGGCCTCCTGAAGGGGCAGAATCCGGACGGTGTTACAGAACTGTTGTCAAGAACCGTAAAAAAGGTATATCTTATAGGTACCTCCGCTCCGGCGATGGAAGCGGCGTGGGGCAGGAGTGTGCCGTGCAGGAGATGCGCGGACCTCGATGAGGCGGTGAAAACGGCGTATTCGGAAGCGGAAAAGGGGGAAACGGTTCTGCTGGCGCCGGGATGCGCGAGTTTTGACGAATTCAGCGGCTTTGAGGAAAGAGGCGATGAGTTCGAAAAGATTGTAAAAGAAATTTCAGAAGGGAAACACAACTAAGTTAAGCGGAGGGTATGAAATGAGAACACCTGTTGTTGGAATAGTAGTGGCTGTTCATTGTTTGGCGGCAGTGTGCGTGGTCCTGATCCAGGGCTGTGGCACCACCACAACGGGCACGGCCGGCAGGCCGCTGGCTCCGGTGATGCCTCCTGAACCAACGCTTCCGGAAATGGAAGAAACTGAAACGGCCGCACAGCCGGAAAAAGAGCCGGAGGCGGAAGTATGGTCAAGGCAGACGACGTCCTATGTGGTGGGGCCCGGAGAGTGCCTGTCGGAGATAGCCGGCCGTTATGACCTGAGCGTGGAAGCCATCGCCGCGCTCAACGGCATTACAAATCCGGACCTTATCAGAGAGGGGCAGAAACTGGTGCTTCCCGGCAAGGTGAACGTTGGTTCGCCCGCGGCGGAAACACCGTCGGCAGGGGCGCCGAGGGAGCCGCTTCCGGGTTCCGGAGTATATGTCGTGAAATCCGGTGATTGTCTTTCCGCGATAGCCGCCAGGTTCGGCACCACGGTTCGCGCGCTTAAGGAGGCGAACGGCCTCAGCAGTGACAAGATCCTGGTGGACCAGAAACTGGTGATTCCAGGCGGCACCGATAAGCCCCGCGGGGCGACAGGCGGCTCGACCCGGACCGAACTGCCGGAAGTAGAGCTGGACGTTGACGTGGAGCCCATTAACACCATTGAAGAAGAACCGCGGAGTGAATCGAGTGGAGAGGAACACGCCGCCGAAACCCGGCCCGTCCGTTCAATGCGGCGTCATCCCGTGGGACAGGACGAGGATCTCTACGACGTGGCGGCGTTGTGGGGAGTGAGCGTGGAGAGGCTCCAGAAGGTCAACGGACTCGAAGGCACGGACCTAGAACCCGGGCAGATCATAAAGGTGCCGATCGATTACAGGTAATGCCGAATACCTCAAGCACTCTTATCGCGGTGGTTCTGGTGCTGCTGTCACTGGGCATAGTCGTGCTGGCCAGCACGAGCAGTGTCAAGGGGGACAATACTTTCGGAGACCCCTATTACTTTCTCAAGAAGCAGGCGGTGTGGATTGTGCTGGCTCTTTGCGCGGCGGCCGTGGCCTACCGGCTCGATTACCATGTGTGGCGCAGGCTCAGTGTGGGGTTGATGATCGGCTCGACCGTGCTTCTGTGTCTTGTCTTTGTGCCGGGGATCGGTGTGCACGCCGGGGGGAGCAGTAGATGGATCGGGCTTGGCCCCGTTACGTTTCAGCCTTCGGAACTCGCGAGATTTTCCGTGGTAGTACTGCTGTCCGCGTGGCTGGCGGCGCTGGGCAGGCGCACGGAGAATCTCAGAGAGGGTCTCGTTCTTCCGCTGGCGGCCGTGGGCGTGGTGCTCATACTGCTGATGAAGGAACCTGATTTCGGGGCAACGTTTCTTACCGGTACGGTGGCGATGGTTCTTCTGTTCGCGGCCGGCGCGAGATTGAGTTACCTTATTGTGACCGGCACACTGGGGGCGTGCGGATTTATCCTGGCTGTGCTCCACGATCCCATTCGCATGAGCAGGATCTTCGCTTTTCTGGCGCCGCATGACCCCGTCTACACGGACAAGGCCTATCAGCTTATCCAGTCCAAGAATGCGTTCATCGCGGGGGGGTGGTTCGGCGTCGGGCTTGGAGAAAGCATGCAGAAACAGCTTTATCTGCCCGAACCGCATACGGACAGTATCTTCGCGATCATCGGAGAGGAAATGGGTTTTCCGGCAACCATTCTGGTCCTGGTCCTGTACATGATTTTTATCGTATTCGGTTTCAGGATCAGTTTTCGAGCGCAGGACAGGTTCGGAAAGCTTCTCGCGTTCGGATTGACGATGGCCATCGGGATGCAGGCGGCAATCAACATGGGCGTCGTTACCGGCTGTTTGCCGACGAAGGGACTGCCGCTGCCGTTTATCAGCTACGGCGGTTCCAACCTGGTGATGTGTCTGACGGCCTGCGGCATACTGCTCAATATTGCCCGGCAGTGCCCGGGGGACGCCGAAGCGGTCCCCGGGCCCATCAAGGACCGCGCCCGCAGGCTGTAATTTACGGCAAACACGCGTGTTTCTGAACAAAGCGCCTTCAGGAACCGTTTATTAACATGGAGGGAAAAACGCAGTCGGGCCCGAAGTATCAGAGACACTGAAAGGCAGGAGAAGGATTGGACCCAATGGAATTTGTCGAGAACCTTTTTGAACGTGGCGGTCCCGTTATGTGGGCGCTGTTGCTGTGCTCGCTGACGTCGCTGACGATCGTGATAGAAAGGCTCATCTTCTGGACGCGCGAGGAGCGGAAACGTAAAAGCGGAAAGGTCAAGAGGATCTTTGAACTGACGGAAGAGGGCAAGTACGACGAAGCGGCCGATACGGCCGGGAACGGCGGGAGTGATTTTCGCGCCGGTGTGCTTGCCGCGGGCCTGCGCGAGCGCAAGCACGGGTTGAGCGAGGCAATGCAGGTTGAGGCGACCAACCGCGTTTGCCGTATGAAGTGCGGCCTCGCGGTGCTGGACACGGTTATCACAATGGCTCCCCTTCTGGGTATCCTGGGAACGGTCATGGGTATCATCCAGTCATTTGACCTGCTCGGGGCCAGCGGCATCGAAGACCCGAGAGCCGTTACCGGGGGCATCGCCCAGGCGCTGATCACCACGGCGACCGGACTCGTGGTGGCTCTGGTAACGCTCATGTTCTACAACTACTTTGTTTCAAAGACCCGTAAAGAAGCCATGGAACTGGAACAGATTGCAACACAGTTCGAAGTGGCGTACAGAAAGAGCAAATGTAAGTAATCAGGAGACAACTGCGAAACACGCGAATAACCTCCCGCGTTTCGCGGGTTTCGTAGTTTCTTTCCTCCGGATGCTGAACCGTTAACTTTTCCGCCTGAGTCGGGGAACCTGCGACCATGCACCTTGCGACCGGATACGAAGACAGAAGGCCGAGAATAGAGATAGTGCCGTTGATAGACGTTGTCTTTCTTCTCCTGGTTTTCTTTATTTACGCCATGCTGTCCATGACGGTCTACCGCGGGTTGAGAGTTGACCTTCCTTCTGGCGAGGGTACGCTTGAACAGGGGAAAACCATCATGGTGATGATCGACGAGAACAACGCGATTTTTGTAGGCGGGGAGCGGATGACCCTTGTTCAGGCCGTAGGCCGTGTCGCCGCGAAGGCGCGCGATAAAGACAAGCCCGTGCTTGTAAGCGGAGACAGCCGGTCGAACCTCGGAACAGGAATAGAACTGCTTTCGGCGCTGAGATCCGCGGGGGTAAAAAGCGTTTCTTTTCAGGTGAGCCGGCAGGAATGAGACGTAATCGTGATTTGTTAACGGGTTTCATGGCGGCGCTTGCCGTCCATGCGGTTTTCGGTCTAGCCGCGGGCACATGGGTTGACGTTCGGCGCAGATCTCCCCTTCCGCAGTTCCGGCTCGGTGAATCGGCCGTGGAACTTACTCTGGTGGCGCCCGGGACCCCTCGCAATGTGGCGGCGGAGCCGGAAATACAGCCGAAGGATCCGGGAAAACCGGCGCTGATCGAAGAAAAACCCGAAAAAAGGATCGAAGAACAGCCGGTTCCCGGCACTGGTATTCTGTCCAGAGGCGCGCACAAGACGCCGGTAGTCGCAGGCGAAATTCATCCCAATTACCCGCTTACGTCGCGGATCAGGGGAGAAGAGGGCGTTGTCGTCGTAAGGGCGTGGGTCACGGCGGAGGGGCGGGCCCGGAAAGTGGAAGTTGTAAAATCAAGCGGTTACGGCGCGCTGGACAGGGAGGCGGCCCGGGCCCTCGGGAAAGCCGCGTTCGTGGCCGCCGGAGGCGGCCGGCCTGCGCCCGGCCCGAGTGAATTCACTGTGAGATTCGACCTGGTCGAGTGATGTTTTTTTCCGGGTTCTGAATTGGCTGGCATTTTCTTCTTTCATTCCATACTATCCATTTGCCTTACGTTCACGGCACCGGTGCCGTGGTGGGCGAAGCGGCGCCAGGCGGCCGGAAGAACACGGATTATCAACGGGAGTGAATAATGCTGGCCAGGGTATACTCGGGAGCTGTTTACGGCGTTGACGCCTATTCCGTGGAAATAGAGGTAAACGCCGGTTCCGGCGACCCGCAGGTGGTGATCGTGGGTCTTCCCGACACGGCCGTTAAGGAAAGCAAGGATCGCGTACGGACGGCCATTGTGAATTCCGGCTTCGAGCCGTACAGGGGCCGTACAACCGTGAACCTCGCCCCCGCCGACATAAAAAAGGAAGGCCCCAATTTCGATCTTCCCATAGCGGTTGGAATGGTAGCATCGGACAACGGCATAGAGCCGGAAACGCTCGCCGGGTTCACTCTGGTGGGCGAGCTGGCCCTGAGCGGTGAAGTCCGCAAGGTGAAAGGCGTTCTTCCCATAGCCATGCGTGCCAGGGAAGAAGGGCGGCGGGGACTGATTGTGCCGGAAGAAAACGCTGAGGAAGCGGCGGTGGTGCAGGACCTGAACGTCTATCCCGTGCGGACTCTGCGGCAGGCCGCCGACTTTCTCGCGGGAGAACTCCCGCAGAAGCCGTTCGCGATGAACATTAAAGAGGCCTACGGTGAAGTCGGCCGATATGAAGAGGACTTCGCCGACGTCAAGGGCCAGGAACAGGCCAAGCGCGCGATTGAAGTGGCCGTGGCCGGAGGCCACAATCTCCTGATGATAGGCCCTCCCGGCACGGGCAAGACGATGCTTTCGCGCCGCATTCCCTCGATACTTCCGGAACTGTCTGTCGAGGAATCACTGGAAACCACGAAGATCCACAGCATTGCCGGGACCCTCAAGGCCCACCACGGTCTTGTTGCCGGCCGCCCGTTCAGGGCCCCGCATCATACCATTTCGGACGCCGGTCTTCTCGGAGGGGGAACGCACCCCGTTCCCGGCGAGGTAAGCCTTGCCCACAACGGTGTGCTGTTTCTCGACGAGCTTCCCGAGTTCCACAGGAATGTATTGGAGGTGCTGAGACAACCCGTCGAAGACGGTTTTGTGACAATTTCACGGGCCGCGGCAAGCGTTACGTTTCCGTGCAGTTTCATGCTCGTGGCCGCGATGAACCCGTGCAAGTGCGGGTACTTCGGAGACAGCAAGCGCGAATGCCGGTGCAGTCTGCGGGACGTGCAGAACTACCGGAACAGGGTATCGGGTCCCCTTCTGGACAGGATAGACATACACGTTGAAGTCCCCAGCATGGAATACCGGGAGATGTCCGGGCTGGCAGGCGGGGAGAGTTCGGCCGACATAAGAAGGCGCGTGGCCGCCGCCCGCCGCGTTCAGGATGAGCGGTTCAAAAGGAGAAAGAAGTTCCACACCAACTCCGTCATGCGCTCCAGGGACCTCCAGAAGTTCTGCTCCCTTGGAGATGAAGCCCAGGGCCTGCTAAAGATGGCCATTACCGAAATGAACTTCAGCGCCCGGGCCTACGACAGAATCCTTAAGGTATCCCGCACAATCGCCGATCTTGAGGGCTGCGGGGACATCACCCCCGAACACGTCAGCGAAGCCATCCAGTACAGGACGCTGGACAGGCAGTTGTGGGTGTAGGGCCAGGTTGCTTCAGATGCCCTGGATCTTGACGTTGACGTCTTCCTCGGACTGAAAACCGGCCTTTTTCGCTTTCTTCCCCAGGCCTTCTTCTTCCTCTGCGTCTTCTCCCTTTTCGCTCGCGAAGGTGGGAAGGTAGCGGTAGTACACCTCGAGCTGGAGCGTGCACAATGCGGTGTCCATAACCACGCCGCCGGTATGGCCCGTGATTTCCTTTTCCATTTCCCAGAAGCCGATGTCCTTCATCTTGCCGTCGGGACCTTCAATACCGTTTTCAATGATGGTCTGTTCCTTGATAAGAACCGGGGAGAATGTCTTGTTCCATATTTTCCACCTGTCTCCTCCGGAATGGAACATGGCCTGGGTCGTGTAGTACCAGTAGTAGTTCTTGTTGAAGAAAGGTTTTCCGCGGGCTGCATCGGGCCGCCAGTAGTAAGTTGACCTGTCCAGAGTGTTGAGACCGCCTATGACCTGGTCGCACTGCGGCTCGCCGAGAAGCTGAAGGCAGAGTACGCCGACGCTTGTCAGCCCCCTGACACCCGGTCCCGTGTAGCCGAAACCGCCGCTGTCTGAGTCTATGCGTTTGTAGTTTCTCTTGAACCCCGCAATGGCCTTTACGATGCACTCGTCCATTCCGCTCACGTAAATGCCGGCCATGCGCGCGGCCTTCAGGGCTTGGGCGGCCCAGCCCATGCAGGATGTGTCGCTTTTGCCTTGTCCGTTGAGCTTGTAGCGCCAGCCGCCTTCGGGGTTCTGGCCCTTGATGATGATTTCAATGGCCTTTTCAGCCGCGTCTCCCACTTCGGGAATGCTGGTAAGCGCATACGCCTCGCAGATGGCGTAGGTGACGATGGCGTGCGTGTATTTCCGGTTCCAGCCGCCGTCTCCTTTCCGGGAGGCGAGAAGATACTCTATGGCCCTCTGCACGGTGTAGCCGAATTCCTCGGAGGCCGGTGTGTCGCCGTGGGCGAGAAAGGCCATGAGGGCCAGCGCGGTCATTGCCGGAGGACTTTTGCCCTCCCAGGAACCGTTTTCCTTCTGGTTCTTCTTGAGCCAGCGAAGGGCGCGCAGTACGGCCCCTTCGGCCATCGGGGGGGCGTCGTACTTGGCCATTGCGTCGCCGCGGGCGCCGGGACTGCGGCTTCCGTAGATGCCTTTCATGATAACCGGGCTTTTTACCAGTGCCACGGCGTTGAACTCCGCCGGCTGGGGACTGAAATCCGTGGGCGGACCGGCGAACTTGGTGGGAGGCGCGGTCATGTCGGGGGTAAACTCAACGTCGTCGGGAGGAGGGGGCGGTTCTATGGGCTCGGGCGGCTCCAGCGGCTCTTCAAGCTCTTCCATGCTTTCGGGTTCCATTATCTGGACCTTGTACGTCCGCTGTACTTCCGGACGCATCGCCGCGAAGACGGTGAGGAGACCCAGCGCTACAATCGGCACCACCACGGCCGAAACGGGCGCGGAGAGACGCAGTAACTGCAGTCTGGCCCACTTGTATTCGCCGCTGTCTTTGGGCTGTTTCAGCCCACGGAAAAACCTGTTGACTTTTGCGCGAAAAGGGAGATCGTCGAAGAGCTTCATCATCTCGTGCTCGGGCCGCATTCCCTCCTCAACGAATTCTTCCATTGCCTCTGTGGTTTCGTCCATAGCTTATCTTCGTTTAAATCACATGTAGTCCTTTAAAGCCTTCATCTGTCAAACGGCGCCCATGCGCTGTTTATTAGGGTTTTTGAGCCCGAAAATACCGCATTCGGGCCATTTCCGGGGGCTTTGCGATTAATCTATCCGGGGGGCGGCCGGAAATCAAGCCAAAAGGTTTTTGACAGTGCGGCGGGCTTGTGGTACACAGCATCGGCGGCGGCACCAAGGCAGGCCCAGGCCGCTAAACGAAAACAGGAGCGGAAAGGTCTATGAAAGCGGCTTTGATGGCACAGCAGTTTGACGTTGCCGGGCGGCTTGTTACCGTGGACCCGACGGGAAGCGGCAACGTGAACGACACGTATCTTGCGATACTGCGCACCACTTTTTCTGAACAGAGGTTTATTCTACAGAGGATCAACACGTCGGTGTTTCCGGAGCCGGCGGCCATAATGAGCAACATGAAGCTCGTTACCGAGCACGTCCACAAGCGGCTGGAAGAGGAAATGCATATGTCCGACCGGATCTGGCAGTTGCCGAGGGTGATCCCCACCAAGGACGGGCAGGATTATTACATGGACAGCGACGGGGAATGCTGGCGGGCGATATCGCTTATTGCTTCAGCTCATTCCTACGAAAGTGTCCAGAGCCCGGAACACGCCTACGAGGCCGGTTTCGTGCTGGGGCAGTTCCAGAGGCTGATAAACGACATTCCGGCTGAGTCGCTTCTCGATACGCTTGTCGGGTTTCACATCACGCCGGGGTACCTCAAAAAACTGGACGAGGCGCTTGAAACGGAGGAAGGCAGGTCGCGTCTCGGGAGTTCCGCCGAAGCCGGGCGGTGTAATCGTTTCGTGGATGAGCGCAGGGAATGGTGTTCGGTGCTTGAAGACGCCAGGAAAAAAAGAACCCTTCAACTTCGGCCGATTCACGGAGACCCGAAAATAGCCAATGTGATGATAGACGACGCCACGGGCAAGGGCACCTGTATCGTGGACCTGGACACCGTGAAGCCGGGCCTTATTCATTACGACTTCGGCGACTGCATGCGTTCATCGTGCAACCCCGGCGGCGAGGAAACGCGGGACCTGAAGGAGGTTTACTTCGATACGGATCTGTGCCGTTCAATCGTAAAGGGGTACATGACTTGCGCTAAGAGTTTCCTTACGGATGAGGATCGCCGTTATCTTTTCGACAGTATCCGGCTTTTGACTTTCGAGCTGGGCCTGAGGTTTTTCGCCGATTTCATAGCGGGCGACAAGTACTTCAAAATTCGGCATGAAGGTCAGAACCTGAACAGAGCGCGCGTTCAGTTCAAGCTGTGCGAAAGCATTGAGGCCCGCGAATCCGCCATCCGGAAAATCCTGGAGAGCGCCCGGTAAAACCCGCCCGGCGTCAGAACATCGGGCTGTTGTCCATTCCGTTGTGCAGGGCCGGGGTGAGACTGCACCGGAGGTGTTTCGGCTCTTCGGCGAATTCGAATTCCATTACCGCGATACCCGCTATGTCGTCGGGGCTTTTTTCGCCGAGGTCTTTGAGAATAATTCTCTGCCCCTTCTGTTCGAATTTGACCGGCTTTCCGTCGGGGAGCAGGCGCACGGCGTTCAGTCTGGTCATAAAGCCGCCGAGGCTCATTTCAGCTTCCGGCCAGATGCGGCACCAGTAAAAGGCGCGGCTGCCTTTCCGTGACCACCCGCCGCAGGCGTTGGCGCGGTAGTTGGCCCGGTCCAGGCATCCGTAAACGGCGTTACCGTATTTTTCCAGCCATTTTCCGGCGGCCTTGAGGGGTTCCACGGTTTCGGGAGGCACGCTTCCGTCGGGAGCGGGGCCGATGTTGAGCAGTAGATTCCCGGCGCCCGCGCAGGCGGTGTTGAGCATTCCGAGTATTCCCCGCACGTTGTAGCTGTCCGGCGCGACCTGATCGGAAGGGACGTATCCCCAACTGCTGTTGTTGAAGGTCATGCAGGCTTCCCAGTCGTGTTCCTGGGCGGTTACGTGTCCTTCGGGCGTCCCGAAGTCCTCCTGCAGTATTGAGCGGTTGTTGACAATGATATCCGGCTGAAGCTCGCGGACCATCTGGTTCATTTTCAGGGATTCCCAGCCTTCATAAGAAGTGAAAGGGCGGGCAACGTCGTACCAGAGAACGTCTATTTCCCCGTACTTCGTAAGAAGTTCGCGCACGCACGCCTGCGTGAAATCGAGAAACCGCCGCCGCGCGTCGGGATCGTAAGCGCATCGTCCTCCGTCGGGATGATGCCAGTCCATCAGCGAGTAATAAAATCCGACCTTCATGCCGAATTCCCGGCAGGCTTCGACGTACTCGGCCACGATATCTCTTTTCGGGCCGCGCTTTACCGAATTGTAATCGGTCTGCTCCGTGTCCCAGAGGCAGAAACCCTCGTGGTGCTTCGTGGTCATGACCATGTATTTCATGCCGGAGGCGGCGGCCAGTTCGGCCCATTCCCGGGGACAGCCCGGACGGGGCGAAAACCTGTCGGCGAGTGTGTCGTACTCCGCCTCCGGGATGTTTTCGAGCGCGCGTACCCACTCGTTTCTGCCGAGAAGGGCGTAGGTGCCGTAGTGAATAAACATGCCGAAGCGGGCTTCGCGCCACCATTTCATGCGTTTGTCACGGGTCTGTTCAATGGACTTCTGGTATTCTCCCAGCGGAACGTAATCGGTCATGGCGGCTCCTTGCTTGCAGGTTACTCTATTCGGGCCGGCGGGACGGGTCCGCGCCGGTAACTAAACAGGCAGAAAATAGGGAGGCGGGACAGAGATGTCAAGGGGGGAAGGGCAAGTTCTTTGAGTGCTGTGGCAGTCCCCCGCGCTACGCAGGCCGGGGTCCGGGAAGGGTTCGGCGTTTTGGGGTCCGTGTGTGCCCTGTAGCCCCGCGTCACGCATTTCGTTCGCAAATCGAACCGCGATCTCACCGCTTCTGCTTCGTTTCCGCCCTCCTCGGGTATATGTATACACGCTCGGAGGGCGGGGCCCACGCCTACGGCGTGGCAAGCTTGCAGACTTGTCCCGCTGAAAGCGGGAAG
>JAWODU010000004.1:0-47027 GCA_046483125.1 Kiritimatiellia bacterium | reverse complement strand
TACCAGTGTGGCGCTCTGATGTCTTCATAACGGAAGTGATGAGTCCTTTACCTTTTCAACGCGAGAAAAACGCTGCTCGGCAGCGACACTCGGGGTCTGCCCCGAAAGAAAATGTTCGACAACAACATGACGGTCTTAACCGACCCGCTTAATCGCTAATGCATTATCTATTACGGTTAAGTATATCGAGTAAGGGTATCCGAGTAAGGGTATCAATGTGTCGTCATCCTTCGATACAAATCAGTAATTCTCCTGCCAGGCGTCAACATTTGAACGATACCGGAAATTTGCGCTTCATACGGCGACCGGCGCGCAGTGAAAGTATTTCTGGTAATGGCGCCTCCGGAAAAGGTAGAGTCTGGTACGTTGTGAATGTCGAAGTCTGCGAGACTTTTACGGGTATCCAGGGGGAATCGTCTTATGCCGGCCTCACCTGTTATTTTATCCGTCTGGCCGGCTGTAACCTGCAGTGCAGGTGGTGCGACACGCCTCAGGCCCTTTTGCCCGGGCGAATAACGCAGGTGAAGGACCTGGTAAAGAGCGCGATCGATTCAAATACCTCCATCTGCGAAATAACAGGAGGAGAACCTCTTTTGCAGTCCGGATTCAGAAACCTGTCCGAAATGCTGTGTGAAGACACAAAAAAACCGGTCCTGGTTGAGACCAACGGCACTCGGGATATATCCGCGATCCCTGAAAAAGCCGTCACGATCATGGACGTCAAGTGCCCCGGAAGCGGGGAAGGGGGGTCCCTCCTGGAATCCAATATCGGAAAACTGAGACCGCAGGATGAGATCAAATTCGTTCTCACCGGCAGGGCGGATTACGAGTGGGCAAGAGACTTCGTCGACCGCCGGGACCTGCACAACTCATGTCGTGAAGTGCTTTTCGCTCCGGCCGACGGCATGCTGGAGCCGAGGGAACTCGCGGAATGGATCACGGCCGACGGTACAGGAGCAAGGCTCCAGGTACAATTACATAGAATAATCGGTGTTGAATGACCTGCCGGATTGAAAAAGCGGTTGTGCTTCTTTCGGGGGGCGCGGACTCGGTGACGCTGCTGCACTACGTCAGGAAGAAACTGAAAACTTCCCTCGTACACGCTCTATCTTTCGATTACGGTCAGGCCCATAAACGTGAACTTGAATCCGCCGCTTTGCAGGCCCGCCTGCTGGACGAGATAAAGCACCAGATCATGGATGTTACCGCTTTACGGGATCTCGTCACGGGAGCAACAGCCTTGCTCGACACGGGAGGCGGCATACCGGATCTGAGCGACCTGGACGCCGAACAGAGAAGACAGCCGCCCACCTATGTGCCCAGCCGGAACATGGTTTTTCTGTCACTGGCTTCCGCTTACGCCGAAGCGCGCGGCATCGACCATGTCTTTTACGGGGCGCAGGCACATGATGAATACGGGTACTGGGACTGCACTCCCGACTTCGTGCGGCGGATCAATTCGGTCCTTGATCTGAATAGAAAATTCCGGGTAAGGATACACGCCCCGTTTGTCGAAATGTCCAAGGCCGAAGTCATAAGGCTGGGAGCGGAACTGGGTGTGGACTATTCCAACACATGGACATGCTACAGGGGAAACAGCATTCCATGCGGAAAATGCCCGAGCTGTGCGGAGCGCAGGAATGCGTTTGAAAAAGCCGGAATAAAGGATACTTTATGTGAAACACGGACAGTGGAATACCGCTGAAGGAGAAAAGACAATGAGTAACACGGTCCTGATAGGGTGTCAGTGGGGTGATGAAGGTAAAGGAAAGGTAATCGACGTGCTGACCGCGGATGCCGACGTGGTTGTGCGTTACCAGGGCGGAAACAACGCCGGACACACGGTAAAAACAAACGACGAGAAATATGTCCTGCACCTCATTCCGTCCGGAATACTTCACCCTGAGAAGACGTGCGTCATAGGCAACGGCGTCGTAGTGGACCCCGTGGCTCTGCTCGAAGAAATCGAGGAACTGTCCAGACGCGGTATTTCCGTAGATGACAGATTGGCAGTTAGCGACCGGGCGCATGTTGTTTTCGGTTATCACCGGGGCATAGACGAATGGCGCGAAGGAAAGAAATTCGCCGGAAGAAGAATAGGAACAACAAAACGCGGTATCGGCCCGGCCTACGGGGACAAGGTGACCCGCGTGGGGCTCCGCACTTGCGATCTTGTCGATGATTGCTTCGGCGAGACCTTCAAGGTATGCGTGGAGAGAGCCAACAAGGTTATTACAGCACTCGGCGGACAGACCGTCGATCCGTCCTCAATCACCCGGGAATATACTGAAGCCGGCAAACGGCTGGCTCCCTACGTAAAGGATTCCATGAAACTGCTTAATGATGCCGTGAAGCACGGCAAGTCGATTCTTTTTGAAGGCGCCCAGGGAACAATGCTGGATATTGATTTCGGTACTTATCCGTTCGTAACCTCGTCCAACGCTTCCGTTGGGGGCGCGTGTACGGGCTCAGGGGTGGCGCCTCATCGTATCGATCGGGTAATTGGCGTTATGAAGGCATACAGCACACGTGTCGGAGAAGGACCCTTTCCAACGGAACTTTCCGACGCTGTCGGCAAGACACTGGGAGAACGCGGCAGCGAATACGGAGCGACTACAGGCCGGCCCCGCCGCTGCGGCTGGTTTGACGCAGTGATTGCCCGCTACTCGGTGACCCTGAACGGAGTCGATTACCTGGCCGTGACAAAACTGGACGTGCTGGACACTATGGACACAATCAGGATATGCACCGCCTACGAATGTGAAGGAAGGAAATTGCAGACTGTCCCGGCTAATCTAAGAGTCCTTGAGAAATGTACTCCCGTCTACGAGGAAATGCCCGGATGGCGTGTCTCCACTTCGGGGGCCGGGAGCCTGGGTGATCTGCCCGCGAAAGCAAGGGCTTATATTGACAGGTTGAGCGAACTGAGCGGAGCGCCCGTAGGTATTCTTTCCGTGGGTCCGGGCCGCGACAGCACTATCAGGCTCGCCGTCTGACGTTTCGATAGTTCTTATGGCATCAGAAAATAAAATACCTCGCCACGTCGCGATAGTTATGGACGGCAACGGCCGGTGGGCCGGGCGCAAAGGACTGCCGCGTCTCAAGGGCCACGAACGCGGTTCCGAATCCGTTCGCAAAGTCATTACGGCCTGCCGTGATGCCGGCGTAAAGTATCTGACCCTGTACGCCTTCAGCGTCGAGAACTGGCGCAGGCCGCCTGCCGAAGTCCAGGGCCTTATGTCCCTCCTGCTTTTATTCATCAGTAACCATGAACAGGAATTGCACGAACAGAAAGTCAGGCTCAGAGTAATAGGGCGGATCGAGGATCTGCCGCGGGAGGTACAGAAAGAGTTATACCGCGTAATCCGCGCCACGGCCGGGTACGAGGCGGGACACCTGATCCTGGCATTGAGTTACGGCGGGCGTGCTGAAATAGCCCGTGCCGCCAGAGCGATCGCGCGTGAGGTCAGGTCGGGCAAACTCGACCCGGAAGATATAAACGAAGATACCGTTGCCGCCCGCCTTTACGCGCCGGACGTTCCGGACCCGGACCTCCTGATACGGACCAGCGGAGAGATGCGGCTGAGTAATTTTCTGCTCTGGCAGGTCTCTTATTCCGAACTCTATGTCACAGACGTGCTGTGGCCGGACTTCGGAGAGAAGGAATTTATGGACGCATTGGAAGAATACGCAAAACGCCATAGACGCTTCGGTAACATCGAATGAACCGGCAGCAGGATACTGAAACCACACCCAGGACACTGGACTCGCTGATAAAACGTCATAAACTCGTTCGGCGATTCATCAGCGGCATCGCGACCGCCGCGGCTCTTGTCCTGACTGCCTATTATGTTCCGCCTCTCGGAACACTCATAGCCCTGCTCGCTGTTTCCGCACTGGCCCAGCTGGAGTTCTACCGAATCATGGAAAGAGCGGGAATGCCCGTGTTCCGGGTTATAGGCCTTATCTGCGGATCGGCCCTGATAGCCGCGACTTTTTACGCCCTGGGACCGCGAACGGCGGAAATGGCAACGGCCTATAAGCTCGAGCAGGCGGTCCTTATCGCAACACTCATAGCCGTCTTCCTCCGGCAGTTTCCGCAGAAACATAACGACAAACCGCTTGTCACTATCGGCTGTACCCTTTTCGGGATATGGTACGTGCCGTTTCTGTTCAATTTTTTCACCAGGCTGGCGTTCGCGTGGGACAGCGCCGTCAGCGTATGGCGGATCGGGGAAACCGGCCGCCAGCTGATTTTCTACCTGGTGGTAGTAGTAAAGCTCACCGATACCGGGGCCTTCTTTACCGGCAGTCTTATCGGCAGACACAAACTGGTTCCGAGAATTTCTCCGAAGAAAACCTGGGAAGGCCTGATCGGGGGTATTGTCGCGGGCACCACGGCGGGCATGATTTTCTGCGGGGCGGCGGGTTTTCACTTCGGTAAAATAAGCATACTCCCGGAGCAGGCGCTTGCCCTGGGCTTTCTTCTTTCCCTTGCCGGTACCGCCGGGGACCTGTTTGAATCACTGCTGAAACGGGCCTCCGGGGCAAAAGATTCGGGTTCCGTTATACCCGGCATGGGAGGGATTCTGGACATACTGGACAGCCTGCTGTTCGCGGCACCTATCCTGTATATAGCGCTGACATTTTTCGGAGAATAGCAAGGTCAGAAGACGGATGACGGACGACGGAAGAGAGATCTACAGGAAGGGCGGAAAGGTCGGGGAGGAGAAAAGCTGAAAGCAGAAAGTGGAATGTGCAACGTGAAACGTGAAACGAGGAAAGTGAAACGAATAATCATACTGGGCAGTACGGGTTCCATAGGCCGGAATGCTTTGCGCGTCGTTTCCGCCCTAAATAAAGACCTGGTTGTCTCAGGTCTTTCGGCCCGAAGCAACTGGCGCCTTCTACTGAAACAGGCCGAGGAATTCTCCGTTTCGAACGTCGCGATAGCCGACCCTCTCGCCGCTGAAGAATGCAGTAAGTCGGCGCCGCTCGGCCTTAACGTCTTCTCAGGCCCAGAAGGTCTTGATGAAATGGCAAGTAAGCTCGAAGCGGATACTCTCCTGTGCGCCGTAGTCGGCCTTTCGGGACTCTCGCCGGTGCTCGGCGCCGTTCAAAGCGGGAAAGACGTGGCCCTGGCGACAAAAGAGGTACTCGTTTCGGCCGGAGGGCTGTTGACTCAAGCCTGCTCAAAGCATCGTGTCGGACTGCTTCCCGTGGACAGCGAGCAGAGCGCGCTTCATCAATGTCTTGACGGCGCGCGCGCCGCCGAAGTCTCCAGAATAATCCTTACGGCTTCAGGAGGCCCTTTCGAAAACCGGCCGGAGGCGGATTTTGACAGCGTTACAGTCGAGGACGCTCTTTCGCACCCTAACTGGTCCATGGGGGAAAAGGTCTCAATTGATTCGGCAACCATGATGAACAAGGGGCTGGAGATGATTGAAGCCGCCTGGCTGTTCGATGTTCCTTTCTCGGCTGTCGAAGTCCTGGTTCACCCGGAAAGCATTGTCCATTCCCTCGTGGAATTCCGGGATCGCAGTATTCTGGCCCAGATGAGCGTGCCGGACATGCGTTTTGCCATACAGTACGCTCTGACGTATCCGGACAGGTTGTCCGCCGATCTTCCCTCGCTGGATCTCGCCCGCTGCGGGTCGCTCAATTTCAGAAAACCCGATGAAAACCGATTCCCGTGCCTCCGCCTGGCCAGGACAGCCGGCCTTGCAGGAGGCACTATGCCCGCCGTTATGAACGCCGCCAACGAAGTGGCGGTTTCAAAATTCGTTGCCGGGGCCATTCCATTCTCCGGCATACCGCGCGTGGTAGAGGAGACCATGCGGAAGCACGAAATAATTGACGAGCCGGGGTTAAACGCGATACTGCAATGTGACACGCGGGCAAGGGAACAGGCGGAAATGCTGTGCGCAAAGACCGCCGAATGAGACTTTCGCCCCCGGAACATGAATCATGCTTGAGGTAATTTCAGACATAGTTTACCGCGCCGTCGTGCTGGTGGTTTTCTTCGGACTGACCATATTCATTCACGAATTCGGTCACTTTCTGACCGCCGTGGCCGCAGGGATGGTGGTGGACGTGTTCTCAATCGGTTTCGGCCCCGCCATATGGAAAAAAAAGCGGAAAGGCATTACCTATAAAATCGGCTGTATTCCCTTCGGCGGCTACGTGGCACTGCCGCAACTGGACCCGGCCGGCATGTCGGGGATACAGGGCAAAGAACCGTCTGTGGACGATGAGAACTCCGGCAAACGTTCATTGCCCCCGGTATCGCCATGGAAAAAAATCGCTGTTTCACTCGCAGGAGCCGGCGGAAACGTGCTTCTGGGCATAGTACTGGCGTGGGCGATTTTTCTCGGCCCTCCGGTGAATACGAACCTCGACGCGCCCTTCATCGGCAACGTCGCCGCGGACAGCCGGGCCCATGAAAGCGGATTGCGCCCCGGCGACCGCATAACCCGCGTAAACGGCCGGGAAATCGATTCCTGGTACAGGTTACGGGAGGAATGCGTCCTCGGTGCGGGGGACACCAGCATTGTCGAAATCACTGTTTTGCGTGACGGAACCGGAATCACGGCCAGAGTACCCCTTGAGGGTGAAGGCATAAACGTTGCCGTCCCGGGCATTGTTAAAGCCGTTCCCTGTGTGGTGTCGGAGATCCCCGAGGAGGAATCCGGGGAAACGGCGCTCAACGAAGGCGATCTGATAACCGCTCTCGACGGTCAGAAAGTTGTAAGCTGTGCCCACCTGGATTTTCTCAGCTCCGACCGCGAGGGAGAAAGCGCGGTCCTGACCGTGGAACGAGACGGGGAACCGGCAGATGTGGAGGTAGTACTTCCGGTTCAACATACCGAGCCGGCAGTGGCTCCCATACTTGATGAGATTCTTCCGGGCAAAAGCGCGGATAAGGCCGGACTGAGACGGTGGGACAGAATTGTCAGTTTCGACGGCGTTCCGGTTGCGAGCTGGCAGCATTTCAGCCGCCTTGTGGCCGCCAGCGAAGGCAAACAGGTCCCCCTGGCCGTGGAGCGGCACGGCCGGCTTGTACGCCTGCAGGTTACCCCCGAATACGACGCTGAAGCTGAACGGCTGCTTATAGGCGTAAGGCTCGGGAACAGGCCGACCGCCCCCTGGATGCGGCACAGGAACCCGTGGGCACAGGTCAAGAGCGACGCCCTGATGATTTTTCGCGTCCTGAAGGCGCTCCTCACCCCCGGGGAAGCCGGGCAGGCGGCAAAAAGCGTAAGCGGTCCGCCGATGATATTTCTGCTTCTCTGGTTCTCTCTCCAGCAGAGTATTATGAACGGAATAGGGTTCATACGTTTTATCAATATCAACCTTGCCGTGCTGAACCTTCTGCCGATACCGGTACTGGACGGAGGACACATTGTTTTCGCTCTCTGGGAGGGGATAACCAGGCGCAGGGCCAATCCTACCGTAGTCAACATCCTGGTGAACTTCTTCATGGTCCTGCTCCTGGCTGTGATTCTGCTCATTACCTTCCGCGACTTCGTGAGGATTTTCTCCGGATTCGCCGCGGGGAAAAGGAAAGAAAACACCGAACAGGTCCGGGAACCTTCAACGGTCACAAACCGGGCTTCGGAGGCTGACGAATGACCTCTCATACCGGATTTCCGGCCCGGCGCCGGCCTGCCCGCCGGATCAGGGTGGGGGATGTACCGGTCGGGGGCGGCGCCCCGATAAGCGTCCAGACTATGACCAAAACCGATACCCGGGACGTCAAAGCAACGGTCAGGCAAATACAGGAAGCTGAAGACGCGGGCTGTGACATAATACGCGTGGCCGTACCGGATGAGGATTCCTGCAAAGTTCTGGGGGAAATAACGCAAAAGAGCCCGATCCCCATCGTGGCCGATGTTCACTTCGACTACCGACTGGCTGTTAAATCGGCCGAAGCAGGAGCGGCCGCGCTCAGGCTTAATCCCGGCAATATAGGTAAAAGAGAAGATATCAGGAAGATAACCTCCACAGCCGCCGAACGCGGGATTCCGATACGTATCGGCGTGAATTCCGGATCGCTTCAGAAAGACATTGCCGCTTCCCACGGGGGAACTACGGCCGAAGCCCTGGTGGAAAGCGCCCTGCGCAACGTGAAAATACTCGAAGATCTCTCGTTTGATTTGATAAAAATATCCGTCAAAGCCAGTGACGTGGCGAGAACGGTGACAGCGTACCGGCTCCTTTCCGACCGCGTTGATTATCCTCTGCACCTCGGCGTCACCGAAGCAGGAACTTTTCTGAGAGGCACTGTGGCTTCATCAACGGCGATGGGCATACTCCTCGCCGAGGGAATAGGCGACACCATCCGGATATCGCTCACGGACAGCCCGGCCAGGGAAGTGGCGGCGGCGGTTGAGCTTCTGAGATGCCTCGGGCTGAGGGCCGAGGGTCCCTCGGTTATATCCTGCCCGACCTGCGGCAGGGCGAAAGTGGATGTCCAATCGGCGGCCTCCGGTATCGAGCGCGAACTTTCGAAATACTATCGCGCAAACCCGACAAAGCCGCGCCCCCGTGTGGCCGTAATGGGATGCGTCGTGAACGGACCCGGCGAGGCAAAAGAGGCCGATATCGGGCTGGCGGGGGGAGAGGGAAAATTTGCGCTTTTTGTAAACGGCAAAGCCTGCGGCGCCGTAAGCGAAGCTGAAGCCGCGGAAGAGGTCGTCCGGCGCGTGCGGAAATGGAGACCGTGACGCCGCGGACCGGAAGCTGATCGGCCTGTATTCGCTCCGAAACCGCCCGATATTTACTTATTGCACGCCGGCTGGCCTAAGTGCTACATTTGAAGTTTTGTATCGAGGGGCAGGAACCGCGCCCGCAAGCAGGTTTGCTTACAGGAGGTAAATGCCGCGAAAAGCGGCTATTTAGATTATGGAACAAGAGATGGAAAACAAAACACACGCGGGTTTCGACATGTCAGCTATCGCCGTGGATGACCGGGAAAGCATGGCGAAAATGTACGAAGAAACCCTTAAGGACTTCGAAGAAGGGTCGATAGTGCGCGGCACCGTCCTTGAAGTAAGACCGAATGAAGTGCTGATGGATATCGGTTACAAGTCGGAAGGCGCTATTCCGCTGAACGAATTCAGCGACGTGCCGGCAGTGAAGCCGGGAGATGAATTTGACGTGCTTCTTTCCGAGATCGAGAATGAAGACGGCATGATCGCCCTCAGCAAGGAAAAGGCCGACCAGAAACTCAGATGGGAACGGCTCATAGAGCAGTACAACGAAGGCAGTGTCGTGCGGACGGTGCCGAAGAAGAGAGTCAAGGGCGGCCTCATAGTCGATATCGGGGGGATCGGCGCGTTCCTGCCGGGTTCCCAGATCGACAACGCCCCGGTGAGAGACATGGACGTGTGGATTGGCAGGGAAATCGAGGTTAAACTCATACGGATCAGCGAAGAACGGCGTAACGTCATCGTTTCAAGGAGACAACTCCTTGAAGAACAGATGGAAGAGAAGAAAAAGAAATTACTCGATTCCATAGAAGAAGGACAACGCCGGACCGGCATGGTTAAAAACATAACAGATTTCGGAGCTTTCGTTGATCTGGACGGACTCGACGGTCTTCTCCACATTACAGATATGAGCTGGGGCAGGATAAAGCACCCCTCCGAAATGCTGTCCGTGGGCCAGGAAGTTGAAACGGTAATCCTGGATGTTGACAGGGAAAAAGAAAGAGTTTCCCTCGGTCTTAAACAGAAAACAGCCAACCCGTGGGAAGGCATAGATCAGGAGTTTCCGGTTGGAAGCCGCCTGCGGGGCAAGGTTGTTAATCTGGCGCCTTATGGAGCTTTCGTGGAACTCAAAGAAGGAGTCGAAGGCCTGGTTCACGTTTCGGAAATATCCTGGACTAAAAGGATAGCCAGGGCTTCGGATGTTCTGAGTGCAGGCGAGGAAGTCGACGTCGTAGTGTTGAGCGTGGACAAGGAAGCGCAGAAGATCGCCCTGGGCATCCGGCAGACGGAGGACAATCCCTGGGACACGGTACAGGAACGTTACCCGGTCGGTTCAAAGGTAAAAGGGGAAATCCGCAATTTCACCTCTTATGGGGCTTTCGTGGAACTTGAGGACGGTATCGACGGTATGATCCACGTTTCCGATATGTCATGGACACGCAAGGTCGGACATCCTTCAGAGATCGGTGAAAAGGGGCAGGAAATAGAAGCTGTTGTTCTGGAAGTGGACTCCGGCAACAGGAGAATAAGTTTAGGATTGAAGCAGGCAGGCGAGGATCCCTGGGATACTATAAATTCGCGTTACAGAATCGGGCAGCTGGTTAAAGGCAAGGTTACAAAAACAACGGCTTTCGGCGCGTTCGTCGAAATTGAAGAAGGCGTTGACGGGCTGGTGCACATTTCCGAAATCAGCGACGAAAGGGTTGAAAAGGTCAAGGACGTTCTGAACCCCGGCGACGAAGTCGAAGCCCGGGTGATGCGCCTCGACAAAGAGGAAAAACGCATAAGCCTCAGCATGAAGGCCGCGGCCCTGCCCGAGGAAGAGATCGCGAAAATCTACGATGAGAGCGCCGACGCCCTGAAACGCGGCGATCACATGGTTGATCTGGCCGGAGCTTTCGATGAAGCGATCAACCAGTCGGATGTCCGGGCCGAAGAAGAAGAATGGCACCCCGGGGAAAAAGACTCCGGAAACGGGAACACCGCTGAAAAATAAGAAGGCGGAAAACCGGAATCGGGCGGCAGTGAATCGGAACGCGGTTCCCGCGAAAAACTGAAAATGAGCGCCCCGGTACGCCGGGGCGCCTTTTTGCCTCTCCTGGTATGATATGAGCAACGCTGTCCAGGCCCTTAAGAAGCGCGGGCTGATCACGGAGGTTACAAGCTCCGACGTTTTTACGCGCCTGTCCCCTCCCGCCGCCGTCTACGCCGGATTCGACCCGAGTTCCGACAGCCTGCAGGCAGGCAACCTGGTGGCCATAATGATATTGCGCCGCCTTCAAGATTACGGTCACAAAGTGGTGGCGCTGGTGGGAGGGGCAACCGGCCTGGTGGGGGATCCGTCGGGCAAGGCGTCCGAACGCAATCTGCTCGCGGAAGAACAGGTGCGGAAAAACTCGGTTTCCATACGTAAAAGCCTCTCAAAGTTCATCGACACGGAAAGCCGGAAGGCGCCCGGCAAAATTGTGAACAACGCAGACTGGCTGGCTTCTTTTCCTTTTGTGGAGTTTCTTCGCGACGTGGGCAAGCATTTCCGGATGGGCACTATGCTCGGCAAAGAAAGCGTTCGCGCCAGGCTGGCGGCGGAAAACGGCATGAGTTTTGCCGAATTCAGTTATCAGCTTCTTCAGGCCTATGATTTTCTGCACCTGTACGATACCGAGGAATGCGTGCTCCAGGCGGGCGGCTCCGATCAGTGGGGCAATATTACCGCGGGAATAGACCTGGTCAGGAAACTGCGCAGTGTCGAAGTATTCGGAGCGACGGCTCCGCTGGTATGCGACAGCTCGGGGCGGAAACTGGGCAAAAGCGAACAGGGCACTGTTTATCTGGACAGCCGCAAGACGCCCGTCTATGACTTCTATCAGTATTTCATAAGAACAGAGGACGCCGATGTAATCCGTTATCTGCGTATCTTTACAACCCTTCCAGACAGCGAAATCGATGATCTTCGGCAGGAAACCGAATCAAGCCCGGAAAAGCGCCTTGCCCAGCGGAAACTCGCTGAAGAGATAACACGCCTTGTACATGGGAAAGAAGGCCTCGAATCGGCGCACAGGGCTTCATCCCTGATCTTCGGGGAAGCGATGGACGGACTTCACGCCGACGAACTGCTTGCAGTCTTTTCGGATGCTCCGTCTGTTGCAATCGACTCCGCCGAGGTCGATTCCATGCCGATTGTTGATCTCTCCGTGCGATGCGGCTTATGTGAAAGCAGGAGCGAAGCAAGACGTCTTATCAAAAGCGGCGGTCTCTACATGAACAACAACCGCGTAACGTCCGCGGAGGAAAAGGTTTCGTACGGCAGAATTATCGACGGCCGCCTTCTGGTGCTCCGGTCGGGCAAGAAAAACTATCGTCTCGTAAAAGTGCAGAACTGAATATGTTCACAACAGTGTTGTATTCCCGCGAACCGGAATTACCAGGATGACCAGAGACTATATCTTAATAGCGGGAGCGAGAGAACACAATCTCAAGAACATAACCTTAAGGATACCGCGGAATAAACTGACCGTAATTACCGGCTTGAGCGGTTCCGGAAAATCCTCTCTCGCATTTGACACGCTTTACGCCGAAGGTCAGCGCAGGTACGTCGAAAGTCTGTCGGCTTACGCGCGCCAGTTTCTGAACCGGATGCAGAAACCGGATGTTGATTACATAGAAGGCTTGTCTCCCGCCATCGCCATAGAACAACGCACAGCCGGCGCCAACCCCCGTTCGATAGTCGCCACGGTGACTGAAGTGCACGACTATCTCCGCCTTCTTTACGCGGCAATAGGGAAGCCTCACTGTCCCGGGTGTCAACGGCCCGTAGGCCGCCAGAGTCCCCAGGCCATAGTGGAAAACCTGCTCAGGTTTCCGCGCCGCACGAGGGTTGTCATTCTGGCGCCTCTGGTCCAACAGCGCAAAGGGGCGCACGCCGATCTCCTGGACCTGGTTCGACGCCAGGGTTTCGTAAGGGTAAGGGTGGACGGTACTGTAATGGAACTGGAAAACGTTCCGGAACTCGACAGAAAGAAAAACCACACAATCGAAATAGTGGTGGACCGGCTTATCATCACCGGCAAAATCCGTTCACGACTTACCGATTCGGTGGAGCTCGCCCTGCAGAGAGGAGAAGGCATTCTTATAGCTTTATACCGCACCGAAGGCGCAGGCAACTGGAAAGAAGAGCTTTTTTCAGAAAAGCATGCCTGCCCGCATTGCGGCATAAGTTTTGAGCAACTCACGGCCCGGCATTTCTCCTTCAACAGCCCGCAGGGAGCCTGCCCGGAATGTTCGGGGCTGGGTACGCGCCTGTTTTTCGAAGAAGATCTGATAGTGCCGGATAAATCCCTGTCTATTGCCGACGGCGCTATACGCGCCTGGCGCAGGGGAGGACGGCGGCTTATCATTTACTACAAGCGCCTCCTTCGCGCCGTCGCAAAACACTATGATTTCGACCAGGAAACCCCGTACCGGAAACTACCCGAAAAAATCAGGCGGATACTGATGCACGGGTCCGGGGATGAAGAAATCGAGTTCGGCAGGTGGCGCGGCGGCGCCTACAAAAAATACCGTAAACCTTTTGAAGGAGTCATCCCGAACCTTAAACGCAGATACGAAACAACTGAAAGCGATTACACACGCCAGAGACTCCGCAATTACATGACGCGCCAGGAATGCCCCGTATGCAAAGGTAAAAGACTCAAGCCCGAAGTAGTCTCCTGTCTGGTCGGAGACAGGTCCATAGTGGATGTAACGGCCATGTCCGTGAAGAAAGCCAGGGCTTTCGGGAAGGAACTGGAACTCTCCACGCAGGAAAAGAATATAGCCGGGGAGATTATCAAGGAAATAGACCAGCGTCTGAGATTTATGGTCGAAGTAGGGCTGGACTACCTCACGCTCGACAGGGAAAGCAGAACCCTCTCTTCGGGAGAAGCCCAGAGAATAAGGCTTGCCACTCAGATCGGCTCCGGACTGGCGGGGGTGCTTTACGTGCTGGATGAGCCGACGATAGGCCTGCACTGGCGCGACAACAGCCGGCTGTTGAATATGCTCAGGGAACTCAGGGACCTGGGCAACACCGTCGTTGTGGTGGAGCACGACATCCAGACGATAAAGGGCGCCGATTACGTGATTGACCTCGGACCGGGCGCGGGCAGGCACGGAGGCGACATAGTCGCGGAGGGTGAAGTCGACGCTTTCATGAAGATGGAAAAGTCTCTCACGGCCCGGTATCTCACCGGAAAAGCCGCCATACACGTTCCCGACCGGCGCAAGAAAGCAGGCAAAGAAACGCTCAGAGTAATAGGAGCGGCTGAAAACAATCTTCGCGGCATTAACGCGGCAATTCCCCTGGGCCTGCTGGTATGCGTGACAGGTGTGTCCGGCAGTGGGAAAAGTTCTCTGGTGGATGACATCCTGCGCCGTGCCCTGTTCCGTCACTTCTACAACTCCAGGGAACGCCCGGGCAAATACAGCAGAATTTACGGGCTTAATAAACTCGACAAAGTGATCGTAATCGATCAGTCGCCCGTAGGACGGACGCCCAGAAGCAATCCGGCAACTTATACCGGAGCGTTTTCATTTATCCGGCAGCTTTTTGCCGGGACAGGCACTTCCCGGGTACGCGGATATACTCCAGGCAGGTTCAGTTTTAATGTGAAGGGAGGCAGATGCGAGGCCTGCAGGGGCGACGGAATTCTCAAACTGGAGATGCATTTCCTGCCGGATGTATACGTTGAATGCGAGCAATGCAGGGGGAGAAGATACAATCGGGAAACACTGGAAATACTCTATAAAGGCAGGAATATTTCCGAAGTGCTGGATATGACGATTGACGAATCTCTCGAATTTTTCGCCAATATACCGGCCATACAGCGAAGGCTTTCATCGCTTTCAGAAGTCGGACTTGGTTACTTGCAATTGGGACAGCCTGCAACTACATTATCCGGCGGAGAAGCACAACGTGTAAAACTCTCCTCGGAATTGAGCAAGAAATCAACCGGAAGAACGCTGTACCTCCTCGACGAACCTACAACGGGACTGCATTTTGCAGATACCGAAAAGCTGGTGCGTGTGCTGTGGCAGTTGAGAGACGCCGCGAATACGGTGGTGGTTATCGAACATAACCCCGACGTTATAAAGGCAGCAGATTACCTGATAGACCTGGGTCCCGAGGGAGGCGATGACGGAGGGCAGATTGTGGCAACCGGTACGCCCGAAGAAGTCGCATTATGCAAACACTCGCATACCGCCTCTTTTCTGAGAAACATTCTGTGAAAACATACGTAAAGACCGGAATCCTGCTTGCTGTGCTCGGCATACAGTTGGCCCGGGCCGCAACGCCGTGCCTGGCGCAGGCCGGCCCGGAACAGGACAACAGCGAAACCGAGGCGGAAAGCCGCCTGCGCGCGGGGAAAGCGGCGCTCGAAGACGGATTATACGCCACGGCTGAACAACAGCTCAGGTTGTACCTGGAAGCAAAAGACTGGAACCTGGCAACCTGCCGTGAAGCCGCGGGCCTTCTTGTGCGCGCCCTCCACGAACAGAACAAATACGAGAAGATACTGGAACTGACGGCACCGAAGGAGAATTTGTTTTCGCGCCCCCCTGAAGGCCCCGATTTCACGTTCTGGCGTGCTCTCGCCCTCTACGGGGCAGGCACTCCAGAAAAGGCTCTGGCGGAACTCCGGGATTTCGGCCGGAGGTTTCCTGAAAGCGATTACCGACCCAGGGCCCTCAGGCTCCGAGCTTGGTGCCTGCGGGATCTGGACCGGAAAGAAGAAGCCGCTGAAGCGCTCAACACCTTTATCGAGGAATACGAAAGCTCTATGGAGAGACCTGAGGCACTGCTCGACCTGGCGCATTTACTGATTTCAATTCAGAAAAACGAAAAAGCCTCGTCAGTCCTTCAGAAAGTTGCCGCTATACAGGGAGAAGCAAAGGCCGTATACGAAGCCAGACTCCTGCTGGCCGAAACCCTGCTTGAAAAAAAACAGCTCAACCTGAGCCTGAACATACTGGACGACCTGATTAACGACGGCAATGTCGATTCCGAACTCAGAGCAAAAGGCCTCTTTCTCGCCGCCAGGGTTCATCAGGACCGGGACGAAACGGAAAAGGCCCTTGTTTCTATAAAACGGGGCATGGAAATGGCCGTTGATCCGAAACTGAAACAAACGGGCGAATTCTCCCGCGGAATACTTCTCATCCAGACACGGCCGCCGGATGAAACAAAAAGCATTCTTAAGAAGATGATATCGTCTTCTCCGGATCATCCCCTGGCTCAAACGGCTCAACTCGAACTGGCAGACGCCCTGCTCGAGGCGGGTCAATACGAGGAAGCCGAAAAGGAATATCGTTTTTACCTTGAAGCTTTCACCGATCAACACGGAATGGCCAGGGCCAACATGGGCAGGGGCTGGTGCCTGTTTAAACTCGAAAGATACGCCGAATCAGCCGGTTTTTTCGGCAAGGCGTATTCTCTTTTCCAGGAACCCGCGGACAAGGCCCGGGCGCTTTGCAAGAAAGGCGACTCGTATTACGCCAACAACCGGTGGGAGCCGGCAGGTGACAGTTATGCCTTGCTTCTCTCGGAGTTTCCCCGGTCCGATCTCGCACCGCGCGCTCTTCTTCAGATGGCCGAAACAAGGGCGGAAAGCGGCGACCTTGGCGAGGCGGAAAAGACTTTTCTGAGGGTTAAAAGCGAGTATCCGGAGAGCCCCGCCGCTGAAAAGGCATTACTCCGCGCGGGGGAAACGAGGATACAGGCCGCGAGACTGGCGCAAAAAGCGGGACGCGACCCGGAGGCGGTGAAGAAATCCCGTTTGGCGGAACAGGCTTTCAGTGAAGTCATTGAAAAGTCTACAAACGACGCCGCGCGCGCGGACGCTTTTTACGGCAGGGGACTGGTGTATTACCATCTGTATATGCCGGAGGCGGCGCTGAAGGATTTTGAACAGGTGGTTCGCGGCCAGCCGGAATCCCCGGTGTACGAACAGGCTTTTTACATGCGCGGGATGTGTTACTACACAATGCTTAAAGACGAAAAAGCCCTTGCCGTGTGGCAGGACTTCATCAAACGCTTTCCCGATTCACAATGGGCTTCCAAGGTCCTTTTCATGAAAGCAATGTTTGAATTCAATCACGTGGACTACGCCGGGGCCGCTGATGACTTTCTTCTTTTTGCCGACAAGTACGGCGACAGCGACCTGGCGGACGATGCTCTCCTGTGGGCCGCCAACTCGGCAATGAAACAGAAGGAATATGTGCGGGCGGAAGAAATACTGGCCAAGGCAGGCAAAGAACATCCGAAGAGCGATAAGATGCCGCAAATCCGCTTTGCCCACGCTAATTGTCTTCGCATCAGGGCCAAATTCGCCAAAGCAATTCTGATGTTCGACGAAATCATAAACCAATACCCTGACTCCGATCTTGTGGAAAAAGCGTGGTTGAAGAAGGCGGAATGTCACTTGACTCTGGGCAAGGACGAGCCTAAACGGTATGAAGACGCTATCGAAGCATGCAGGGTAGTGGTGACAAGTTCGCGTTCAAGTTACGACCTGAAACTGGAAGCCCGGTACACCATGGGAAGGTGCATGGAGAAACAAGGCCGGGAAGACGACGCACTGGACCAGTACTACACTAACGTGATGGTGCCTTTCCTTGCCGACAGGGAAAAAGGCAAGTGGCATAACGAGAAATCCAAAACATGGTTCTGGCGAGCGTCAAGGAACGCGGCGGACATTCTGGAAAAACGAGATGAACTGCGTAAGGTCATAAAGATACTGGGCCGCGTGGTAACGGCCGGCGTTCCCGGCTCCGAAGAAGCCAGGGAA
Organism: Kiritimatiellia bacterium; assembly: GCA_046483125.1. Taxonomy (GTDB): domain Bacteria; phylum Verrucomicrobiota; class Kiritimatiellia; order UBA8416; family JAWODU01; genus JAWODU01. The sequence goes on along the minus strand of JAWODU010000004.1, from coordinate 29,494 downwards.
CGAATCAGAAAGATTAAGGCTGAAAACTGGTGGCTGCTCTACTGATATCCGCGTAATAGATTCAGCTAGTGTCAAAAGTTCCATGAAAAAGGGATGCAGGACGAGTTGGAACACTTAATCGCACGGTCTTAACCGCTACCCTTTGTCGTATACGCTTAAACGACTCTGTTGCAACGGCTGGCACGTGACGAGTAAGCAGGTCGGTTAAGGGTGTGCGTCCGCCGCGGCGGAAAGGGTGGCGGTTAAGAAAGCGTTTAAGTGTATTGGGAAAAGGGGGAGAGAGCCGAAAAACGGCTAATGACCTGAAACAAGGGCAGTTACACAGAAAAGTGTGCTGTCAGCTTTGACAGAACTTAGATTCGCGACAGGAGAAGACTATGATTGATTTGATGAAAACGGGCGGTCCTGTTTTGTGGCTTATAATTGCCGGGGGTGTCGCGGCGTTCGGCGTCTTTATCGAAAGAGCGTGGCACCTGCATCGGGCCAGAATAAGATCGGACGATTTCCTGAAGGGCATATTCAACGTTCTGAAAAGGCATAATGTTTCAGAGGCCCTCACAATCTGCGAGGAAACCCCGGGGCCGATTGCGTACCTGGTAAAAACGGCTATTATTCACAGGAGCGACGATAAGAACACACTTCGTTCAACGCTGGAGGACGCCAGCCTTTCGGAAATCTCCCGAATGGAAAGAAGGCTCGTCGTTGTTGCCACGGTAGCGCAATTATCCCCGCTTCTCGGCCTTCTCGGGACTGTTTTGAAGTTCATTGAAGCACTGGTAGTAATGCAGGGCGGTGAACCGGTAATCCCGTCTGAAGCCGTTACAGGGCCTCTGGGCACGGCGCTGGTAACCACCGCGGCGGGACTGTCTGTGGCGATTCCCGCCTACGCCGGCTTCAACCTTCTGGTCGTGAAGATTGACCGGATTGTGCTGGATATGGAAAGAGCTGCCTCCGAAATCGCCGCATTCATATCGAAGCTTGAAAACAGGAGGTAGCCCTTGCCAAAGAGCGCAATAAACAGACTGAAACTCAAGGAACGCACCGTAAGCGGTCTCAGAACACGGTATTTCCCGAAAAGCCGCATAGGGCAGGGGACCGTCAGTGTGGCGCCGTGGGTGGATATCATCCTGTTGGCCGCTTTTTTTCTCCTTGTGGGTTTCAGATCCGCCGTCCAGCCGGGTTTCGTGATCAATCTGCCGCGAAAAGAAGCATCTCAGGCAAGTCCCGTCGGTAAAGTGGCGGTTGTGATGTCCGTGGGAGCGGCCGGAGATGAGGATCGCAGGCATGTTGTCTTTTTTGACGATGAACGTTTCCTCGTGGACCGACAGGACCAGTACACCGCCCTGCGCGAAACGATTGCCCGATGGTCGTCTGAACGAGGTGACGCGACTTTGATAATTCAGGCGGACAGGGACGTGGCACACGGTGTTGTCGCCGGGCTTATTGACATTGCAACGGAAGCCGGCGTACGACGGATTAACCTCGCCACGAGGTCAGGTTGAAATGAAAACCCATAATCCCCACGCAATGCGGCACGACCGGAGCGTTCTTGACGTTTCCACAGTCGTCATAGCTTTTATATGGACCGGGATCTGGTTCCTGTGGCCGTCCGCCGCGGACACCTCGGTAAAACCGGAACGATCCCGCAACATTTCACTGAATTACGTGAACCTTGGACAAAACAGTTCTTCCATGGATCCTATTGTGCTTCTCCGTGACGAAATGCACATCGGGCAGATAGACGAATCCCTGCCGGGATCTCTCTGCATTCTTCCGTCACGCACGGGGTATTATCTCGAGCGCCGTGCGCGAAAAAGGACCGCGAGAGCCGGTCCGAAACACGTGGAACCGACGAGCGACGGCGCCAAACGCCGCTACAGCCCTCTCTGGAAAGACACGCCGGCTTTCGATTTGACGGACAGGGGCAAGGCCGAACTCCATTTTGAAGTGTCGGACAATTTGAAGAAGTTTGAATTTCAAATCGGCCCAACGGCCGCAAATCTTACAAATTCAGCGTCCCTAACATGGACTGTGGAAGTGCTCGCGCACTTCGACGATGCGGGGAAACCCGAATACACCGCCATAGTGGCAGGCAGTGACGACAGGGAACTGGATACAGCCGCCGCCCGGGCCGTTTTTACGGGACGGCTTAAGAAGCCCGATGGAGAATGCAGCGGTTACATCAGAATAAACTACGGATACCGATAATCCGACTGGAGGAACGCAATACCGTGAACGCTCCCAGGCAATCAAAACCGCCGAATGTGAAAATCGTCGATTCCGGCCGCCCCGGCGGACGGACTGCGATCGAGGGCTTTCTAAGGAGAAGTCCTTTTGACCCGGCGGTTGACCGCAAGGCGCAAAAGATATTGAATGAAATTGCCGATAAAGGCGACCGCGCCGTTGCCGCCGCCTCCAGGCGTTACGACGGCGTTGAATTGCAGCCCGGCAAGTTCGCCCTGTCCTCGAGGGAGATTTCCGCGGCTTCCCGTAAAGTGGACGCCGAATTCAAACGCGCCGTCGCGGAAATCCGCAAAAGGGTGAATAAATTTGCCGATTCCGCCCTGAAGCGGAACTGGCAGATACGCACTCCGGGAGGAGGCCGCATCGGAGAATACTTCACTCCTATCGAAAGAGTGGGCGTGTATGTACCCGGAGGGACGGCTCCTCTGGTATCAACCGTGTTGATGACCGTTACGATCGCTAAAACCGCAGGGGTAAAAGAAATCGTTGTTTGTACGCCGCCCGGCCGGCCCGACGGTTCCGTAAACCCCTACCTGCTTTATACCATTGCCTCCGGCGGCGCCGACGAAGTGTACCGGATAGGAGGGGTACAGGCCATCGGTATGATGGCTTACGGCACCCGCACCGTTAAACGGGTGCTCAAAATAGTCGGGCCCGGGAACGCTTATGTCACGGCGGCAAAACGGCTGGTGTACGGTACGGTTGCCCTGGACCTGGTGGCCGGGCCCAGTGAAATTGCAGTGCTTGCCGACAGTACGGCTGATCCCCGACATATAGCCGCCGATCTCCTGTCCCAGGCCGAACACGGGACCGGCACTGAACGAGCCCTCCTGGCAAGCACCTCGCGCGAAGTCACCCGGCGAACACGGAAAGAACTGTCCTCACAGGCATCGCTCCTGCAGCGGATAAAACCGGTAAGCAAAGTAATGAAACAAGGCATGTTGCTGGTCAACGTGAAGAGTCTTGCCGAGGGTATAGACCTGTGCAGCAGGTTTGCCCCCGAACACCTGGAGCTGATGGTGCGCAATCCCTCCAGATGCATGAAGGACATAAAGTCGGCGGGCGCAGTCTTCACCGGACCCTGGTCCCCGGAAGTGACCGGCGATTTCGTCGCCGGGCCGAGCCACGTACTGCCTACGGGCGGAGCCGCTGCAGCCTTTTCCGGTCTGTCCATAAATGACTTTTTCAAAAAAAGCAGTTATATCTCTTACAGCAAAGCGGATCTCCGCAGTGCATTGCCCGTGATAAGGACTCTCGGCAAAGTCGAAGGCCTTGATGCTCACGTGCGCTCGGCGGATATTCGCTTCGAAACATGACCCCGGGCAATGAGTACTTACGTTAAAAACTCAATTCGGAAAATGAAAGGCTATACCCCGGGGGAACAGCCTCCGGGAGACGACCTCATAAAGCTGAACACGAACGAGAATCCGTATCCGCCTTCTCCAAAGGTGCAGAAAGTTCTCGAAGGACTGAAGACGGAGGCACTCAGGAAATACCCGGACCCGGCCTGTACCGCGCTGAGGCGCTCCATAGCGGACCTGCACGGCGTTTCAGCCGAAGCGGTAATCATCGGAAACGGCTCTGACGAAATCCTGGCTTTGTGCGCCACGGCTTTCGTGGAAGAGGGCGGCGCCGTTGGATATTTTACCCCTTCGTATTCTCTGTATCCCGTTCTGGCGGACATCGCAGGTCATCGCAAGCGGGAAATAGAACTGGACGCGGACTTCAAGTGGCCCTGGGGGGGGGGCGACAGGACGGAAGCCGGGAATATCGATTGCGCGCTTTTTTATATGACCAACCCCAATGCCCCGACCGGTATCCGGTATCCCGCGGAAAGGGTCTCCGCTTTCTGTAAAGCTTTCAAAGGTGTAGTGGTCATCGACGAAGCCTACGTTGACTTTGCCGACGGCCACTGCATGGAACTGGCGACACAGCTTCCCAACGTGCTGGTAACCCGCACTCTCTCGAAGTCTTATTCTCTGGCCGGCCTGAGGGCCGGCTACGCGGTGGGAACGGTAGAACTTATTGAAGCGCTGATGAAGATTAAGGATTCCTACAATGTCAACGCCGTTTCCCAGGCGGCTGCAATTGCGGCAATATCGGATTCAGACCACATGCTCAACAACGTTAAACGGATAAGAAGGACACGCGAGACCCTTGTCGGCACGCTGAAAGAGCTGGGGTTTTCAGTATACCCGTCCGAGGCCAACTTCGTGTGGGCCATGCCGCCGAAGGTGTCCGCGGAAAATCTGTACCTGGGGTTGAAATCTCTGGGAGTACTGATACGCTATTTCCCTGGAACAAGAACCGGGGCTTTTGTAAGAATAACAGTCGGCACGGACGAAGAAACCGCCAGCCTTCTCAAGTCGCTGAAATCGGTGCTTGCGTCCTGTTCCGGGAAGGAAACGGAGTCATGAACGACAAAAGAGCTGCTCGAATCAGCAGAAAGACGAGGGAAACCAGCATAGACGTTGAACTCGACCTCGACGGAACGGGTGAGTGCGCCGTAAATACCGGCCTGCCTTTTCTGGATCATATGCTGGAGCTGTTCTGCAGGCACGCCCTGATGGACATCAAAATCAAAGCCGAAGGTGACATCCAGGTCGACTATCATCACACAGTGGAAGACATCGGGTTGTCGATAGGACAGGCGCTGAACAAGGCTCTCGCCGACAGGACGGGCATATCGCGATACGGATACAGTATTCTGCCGATGGACGAAGCTCTGAGCATGGTGGCTGTGGATCTGGGCGGCAGGGCCTATCTGGCTCAAAAGATGAAATGCAGGAAACGCAAGATACTCGATTTCGACCTGAGCCTTCTGGGAGAATTCCTTAAAGCCCTGGTTTCAGAAGCCCGGATGAATCTCCACATCGATCAAATGCGAGGCGATGAGGCCCACCACGCCTGCGAATCCGTTTTTAAAGGATTGGGCCGGGCAATGCGGTCGGCATGCTCACTGGACTCCAGAGAAAAGGGCGTGCCTTCCACAAAGGGCGCGCTGTGAACATGGAAAGCGCCTTTACGGTTATTCCCGCTATCGACATCAAGGGAGGCAAATGCGTCCGCCTCCTGCAGGGAAAAGCGGATAAAGAAAAAATCTACTCGGAAAACCCCGTTCAAGCGGCGGTAGAATGGCAAAACCAGGGCGCGCAATATCTTCACGTTGTCGACCTGGACGGAGCTTTCAGCGGCTCGCCCGTTAACCTGGAAACGGTCAAACGTATAATCGAGGCGGTAAGCATTCCAGTGGAAGCGGGCGGGGGGATCCGCTCCGACGAAGTAATCGAATCCTTGCTCCGCGCCGGCGCCGACAGAGCCGTAATCGGAACCAGGGCTGTTGAACAGTCCGCAGATCTTGTGCGCCTGGGGCGCAAATTCCGTGAAAAGCTGGCGGTGGCCCTTGATTCGCGCGGCAGCATGGCTCAGAGCAGAGGATGGGTGAAGTCTGCGGGTATTCAAGCGGCCGAGCTGGCAGAAACTGTCGATAAAGCCGGCATCAGGCATCTCATTTACACGAATACCGTCAGGGACGGCACGCTCAAAGGCGTGGATACAGAGTCCGTTGCGGAGATCTGCGACAGAGTCGACTGCAGTGTAATAGCTTCCGGAGGCGTAAGCGCTGTTTCAGACATCAAAGCCCTGCGCGATCTTCACCGGCAGAATCTGACCGGAGTGATAGCAGGCAAAGCCCTCTACGACAAGGCGGTAACACTCAGGTCTCTCATGGAAGCAGCTGCGTGAAACAGGTGTAATAAAGTGCCGGATTTGCGTTTGACCAGACGTCCCATTGCAGGGCTGTTGTTCTGCTGGCTGGTCGGCACCGCCTCAGGCGCGCGGATCGCAGCGCCCGATGTCAACATACTCGCCGGTTCGATCGTATTTCTTCTTTCCGCAATGCTGTTCTCCGGTCTTGACAGAAGCCGGAAGCATCCTGTCATCGGCCACGCCGCCATGTATGCCGGCATTCTTCTTCTGGCATGCTTTAACGCAAGCCTGAAATCCGTCGAACCTCAAAACAACCTCTTTCACGATTGGAGCGCGAAACAGCAGGTGCGCATTACGGGAGTTGTCGCCGGCAGCGTCCGGTCACGCCGCGTCGCAGGCGGCACGAGGCAAATGTCGTTATTTTCCGTCAAAGTGAAATCATTTAACGGCGCGGACCAGCACCGGCCGTTTCCGCGCATGGAGGTTTCTCTCTTCTCTTACCCTTCCGAAAAACAACCCCGCTCGGGACAGACGTGGGCTTTGAAAGGTGATTACGGCCGGAAAGAGACAAAGGGGCGCTCGTTCGGCCCGAGACTCACGGCCGACATGCGCGACTGCCGCATCATTTCCGATGAAACCCGATTCTCTTATATTCGCTGGTGCCGAAAAATGCGCGGGGCCGCTTCCAGGAAGCTCAGTATCGGTATAGAAGAGCACGAGACCGTCATCAACATTCTCAACGCGATAGTACTGGGTTACAGGGAACAACTGCCCGATCAATCCGAAAAACTCTTTGCAGCCGTCGGAACGTTGCACATTTTCGCCGTTTCCGGTCTCCACGTGGGCATAATCGCAATGTTTCTGATTTTCATATTCAAGGCTATGAAGCTTCCGCGTTACACCTGGATCCTGTTGATGGCCCCTCTTCTTGTGACATATACCGTCATAACGGGCGTAAGAGCAAGCGCCGTCAGGGCCTGCATAATGGCGCTGGTATATTACGCGGCGCCGTTTATTCGCAGACGTTCCGACGCTGCTTCGGCGGTCGCAGCGGCAGCGCTCTTGATACTGGCGGCTTCTCCCGGCCAATTGTTCGAAATCGGATTCATATATTCGTTCATAGTGGTGACCGGTCTTATACTCATTTACCCTCTTTTTTACGCCCCTCTCCACAGAATGACGGCACCGGACCCCTTCCGTATTCAGCCGGAACGCAAAAGTGTCACATGGATTCGCACAGCTGCGAGACGTGCGGCATCCTTGATTGCGGTTTCGTGGGCCGCATGGATATCGTCGGCTCCTCTGACGGCTTATTACTTCGGCCGTTTCTCGCCCATTGCCCTGTTGAGTAATATTGTCGTGGTCCCGCTGGCTTTTTTCATCGTATTGACAGGTTGCCTCTCGGTGCTTCTTGGCTCGTGTTTGAATGTCTTCTCCGAAATTTTCAACTACGCAAACCTGGGGCTGGTCTCAGGCCTGCTGTGGTTCGCGGACAAAATGAATTCAGTGCCTTTCGGCAGTATGACCGCGGAGAAACCCGGCCTGGGCTGGGTACTGCTGTGGTACACGGCCATTATCGCGTGCTGTCTTTACTTCCGGATCGATATGAGAACACGATCACTGGACAGACCGGAAATCGAGTGTTAGTATGATCATTCAGTATTTTGCTGTTTAGAGCAAGCGGTAGGTACGGATGAAAATTCACAGTCAATCGTCAGCCCTCGTCGCGTGCGCTGTCCTGTTTCTTTCCTGGACACCGAACCTGCAGACCTCCCGTGCCGGAAGCAATGACCTCAAGCGGGCGGAGGCGTACGAACAGGTGGAGCGCCTGGCCGAAGTAATGCTGTTGATCGAAAAGCATTACGTCAAGGAAAAGGCATACGGCGAATTGCTTGACGGAGCGCTTGAAGGCATGCTCCGCTCGCTGGACCCGCACAGCAATTTCCTGGAACCCGAAGAACTGATCGACATGCAGGAAGAGACAGAGGGCAAGTACGGCGGAATCGGCGTCTATATCGATATCAGGGATGACGTTCTTACCGTTGTAGCGCCCATAGAAGACACGCCGGCCTTTCATGCGGGTCTCAAGTCCGGCGACAGAATAATAAAAATAGAAAATGAACCCACAACCGGTATCGGCCTGAACGAAGTCGTTAAAAAACTCAGGGGAGAGGCGGAAACGGAAGTAAATGTAACAGTGCTCCCGGCCGGGGAGGACAAACCGAGGGAAGTTAAACTTGTTCGCGAGACAATAAACGTTACCAATGTCAAAGGCACAAGGATGCTGGATAAGGGTATAGGTTACCTCCGTATTACGCAGTTCGCTTCTCCGACCGCAGAAGCCGTGGACGAGGCCCTTTCTTCTCTGGAAAAAGAGGGCATGGACGCCTTAATCCTCGATCTTCGCAGTAATCACGGGGGCCTGCTCCAATCCGCGGTTGAGGTCGCCGAAAAATTTCTTCCCAAAGGCGTTGAAATAGTGACTACTCGCAGTCGGCAGGGCCGTGAAGCCGTATTGACCGCCGACGGTAAGCGCCGCCTGACCGATATTCCTCTCGCCGTACTGGTCAATTCGGGAACCGCCAGCGCTTCGGAAATCGTGGCCGGAGCACTCCGTGACCACAATCGCGCAGTCCTGGTTGGAGATATCACTTACGGGAAGGGCTCGGTTCAGAGTATCATCCGTCTGAAAACGGAAAAAGACGCGGCAGTTCGACTCACTACGGCCTACTATCACACACCGGGGGGACAGAAGATCCACAAAACCGGAATAGAACCCGATATTAAAGTCTATATTCCTCCAGATGAATGGCACAGAGTGCGCGTAAGCAGGCTTCATCGTGAAAACCCCGAACACTATACTGAAGAAGAAAGACGGGAATACAAAGACGTAGTCGACCGACAGCTCCGCGAAGCCGTCAGACTGCTCAAGGGGATAAGGATTTTCCAATTCCGCCGATAGATGCGAGCGTCCAGTGCGTGTTCTTGGAATTGAAACATCGTGTGATGAAACCGCCGCCGCCGTCGTAGACAACGGCCGGTCCGTACTCTCAAACGTGATAGGCGCCCAGACCGAACTGCACAGTCCGTACGGGGGCGTCGTGCCCGAAATAGCCTCCCGTGCTCATGTCGAAGCGCTCCCCGGAATAATAGACAGGGCAATTAACGACGCGTCAACACCGTGGCGCAGTATAGACGCGGTTGCCGTAACCTGCGGCCCCGGCCTGGCCAGCTCGCTCCTGGTCGGCATATCAGCGGCAAAGGCCCTGGCCTTCAGCCTGGGAAAGAGACTTATTGCCGTCAATCATCTGGAAGCTCATATCCATTCGGTATTTCTGAACGGAGAAAAAGAAAACAGCCCTCCCGCCTTCCCTTTTGTCGCGCTGGTCGTTTCCGGGGGACACACGGCGCTTGTGATGGTGAAGTCTGCCGGTAAATATTCCCTGTTGGGGCAGACAGTTGATGACGCCGCGGGCGAAGCATTTGACAAAGGCGCCAGCCTCCTCGGCCTCGGGTATCCCGGGGGACCCGCAATAGAGGCACAAAGCAGGGGAGGGGATCCGGCTTTCGTGCGCTTCCCAAGGGCAAAACACAAGACATACGGACAGAGAATTCCCCAACTCAATACCGATCTCTGTTTCAGCTTCAGCGGAGTCAAGACTTCGCTGATGTACTATCTGAAGAAAAACGAACCGAAAACAGTTTCCGAAATTAAATCCGTGGCCGCAAGCTATCAGGAAGCGATTGTGGATGCCCTGGCCGGCCCTTCCCTGAAGGCCGCACGACAGTGCGGAAGGCTTGTAGTTGCAGGCGGAGTGTCCATAAACAGCAGGCTCCGGGGAAAAATTGCCGAAGCGGCTCCGAAACAGGGTGTACAGGTGTTCTGGGCCGAGCGCGGATACTGCACAGACAACGCGGCAATGGTGGCGGGTCTGGCGGGCGAGGGCGGGGGATCAAAGGAGACAGCCGGCGGAGATCCGGACGTTTTTCCCAATCTGGGAATCGGAACACCCCGGCAAGCTCACACGGCCCGCTTGACGAACACACTCCCGGCACGCTAGTATCCGCCTCAATTCTTCTGCCGTCACAGAAATACGCGGGCGTAGTTCAATGGTAGAACTCCAGCCTTCCAAGCTGGTCATGCGGGTTCGATTCCCGCCGCCCGCTCCATCCCGGCCGCGGCAATTCACAAATCCCGCACATTTGCCTTCGGTCGTCTCCTGCAGAATAAAACACGGGCAAAACCTTTCAGACAGCCCGCCTTGATTTTCCTCCATCCCGCTTGTAAGCTTCCTTTATGATGTCGGAAAAAGATATCGGAAACACTGGAAAATGCCGGGCCTGCCCTGCACCGTGCTTGCTCTGGTGCGGCGCTGTACCGGGAGGCGCGGGAAAGCTCATCTGGAGTTACCCGCGGGTCACGCGGATGAAGAGGAATTACACAATCTGAATAGAATGGTAATTCTTTCCAGATCCTGCGACATTGTCTAGAGGAAGAGGCAAAAGTGACGACTGGCCGGGAAAGAGTAACGGCTGCGTTGACATTCAAGAAGCCCGATCATGTTCCGGTTGATCTGCGGGCGCTCCCGTACGTATCCCTCTTTCGCGCGGATGATCTTGGGAGATTGAGAGAAAAGTATCCCTCAGACATAGACAGGCCGGAGCTCTCACCCGGCTCGTCCGACAATGATCTCCATAAAATGGCCGAAGTCGGGAGCTACGTCGACGAATGGGCAGTTTGTGGCGGAGAACTGAAGCCGGGATTATCGGGGAAGTCAAGAAACCGGCATTGGACGACTGGTCCGGTCTCGATTCATACCGGCCGCCCCGACATCTTGTGCACAAGAGGAGCATGGATTATATGAATCGAAAATGCGACAAGACCGATAAGTTCATGCTGTCGGCCATATGTGCGAGGCCGTTTGAAAGACTGCAATTTGTGCGGGGAACGGAAAACGCCTACATGAACATGGCGTATGATTGCGCGGAGATTCGCAAACTGCTCGGGATGATTCACGAGTTCTCCCTTGAGAATGTTGCCGGCCGGGCGGAATCGAATGTTGACGCGGTATTCATGATGGATGATTGGGGGACGAGCAGTTCACTGCTGATCAGTCCCGAGATGTGGCGCAGTGTATTCAAGCCGCTGTACAAGGAGTACTGCAACATCGCGCACGAGAAGGGGAAGTACGTTTTCTTTCATACCGACGGCTTCATAGAGCCGATCTATGGCGATCTCATAGAAATCGGCATGGACGCGATTAACTCGCAGTTGTTCTGCATGAACATCGAGGGGCTGGCGGAGCAATACAAGGGAAAGGTTACGTTCTGGGGAGAGATTGATCGCCAGCATGTGCTCCCGTTCGGGTCAACCGATGAGGTTCGCTCGTCGGTTAAGCGGGTGAGGGATGCGCTGGATGACGGGCAAGGCGGTGTCATAGCGCAGTGCGAATGGGGCAAAGACAACCCCCCGGAGAACATCGAAGCTGTCTTCCAAGCCTGGCTTGAGCAGTGAAGAGAGCAGACCGGTGCGTCCGAGTGATCCTGCATCACTACTCCATCACTCCGCTCACTTAATACAGTGTTCCATTCCTTCTTCCAGTTTATCGAGCTTGTATGGCCTGAAATATCCGTTGCGGGGCATATCCGGTCGAGTATTCATGCATATCGTGTTACGAAAGCTGGCGAGGTTAGGCAATCAAACCTATTCCTGATAGATAGGCAGATACTGATACCTGACGGCAAGACAGATTACCGAAAACGCAGTCGAGTACACGCCGCCGTCATAGCCTTTGAATTTTTCGAAAGAGCCGTCCTCCTTCTGCAGGCTGAGCAGATGTTTCTCCATCCTGGGCAGAACTGCCTCCCGGTACTTTTTGCCCGCCATATTCGCGGCGGTTGCCACGTAGTATGACTGGTAATAGAACCATTTGCCGCCCTGGGCTGGGTCAAAATCCAGAAGGAAACGCGCGGATTTCTCGATACGTTCCGTGTTCTTGTCTTCGTTGGCTGCCCCCAGCGCCAGAAGGCTCACGACGCCAGCGCATCGCATGGAAATGCTTGGCTTCTTGCCGGGCTGATAGGCAAAGCCGCCGGCCTTCGAATTGTATGTGTTCTCCACGTACGTGATGGCGTTCGAAACTGCTTCGCCCGGCAGGTCCAACTGGCAGTTTTCGGCGGAACGCAAAGGCAGTATCTGCCATACCGTGAGCGACAGATCGGCATCGTTGCTTTTGGGCTTGTATCTCCAGCCGCCAAAGTGGTTGCGTTTCCGTTTCTCGTTATTCTGAGCCCTGAGTATGACCTTTATGGCAGCTTCGGCAACACCCTTGACCTTCATGTTCTCCGTTTCCGTTTGCATCATACCGTAGGCCTCCAGCAATGCCAGCGTACACATGCCGTGTCCGTACATCCGAGCCTGGCCTTCCTTCCCGAAGTAGCCATTCTCGTCTTCGGATGCCTTTACAAGGTAAAGTATGCCGCGACGGAGATTATCGCCGAACTCCGAGTGACCCGGCAAATGACCCGCCGCCATGAGCGCAATGCAGGACAGCGCGGTATACGTGTTTTTCATTTTTCCCTTAAAGTAGCCTTCGGTCGGATCCTGTTTGGAAACCAGCCAGCGGATACCCTTTTCGATGGCTTTGTCCACTTCGTCCCGGTCTTTGATTTTCTCCACGTGCTGACGGTCGTCGCGCGACTCGTCCTCGGCGCTTTGTGCCATGAGGGTAGGGGACGGCAACAAGAACGCCGCAGCCAGCAGAAGCGACAGGACTGAGCTGAAACTTGTCCGGCGGCCACGCAGGAGCGTGGCCCTGCAAAGCCTGGATATAACGTTGGTTACCGTTATGGGGGGGCACGACAGGTCGTCCGTAGCTACAAGATTGCGAGAGCGAAGGATGGATCTCTCGCGGCCGTGGTTTCTGCAAGCTTCTACATATGACTTGATCTTCACTGCAATCACTCCGTGGAATTCGAGTTTTCTTTGTGTCTGGTGCGTTCCCTGGCGAGTCTTTCCATGTATTGCTTCATTGCTTTACGGTAGTAGGGGCTGTAACGGCGCGCCCGGTCCTGAAGATCGCGTCCCTGGAGTTTGTCCTCGACCCCTTTCCATGCATCGCCGAGCTCTTTGCCTTTGATCATTTCGTCTTCGACCCCTTCCTCGGCATCTGCGAGCGAGCCGCCTGCGCCGCCGCCACCGCCGCCCTGGCGGGTGGCTGCTCCGGTCGGGACAATCATTCCGGGCTGTTCAGTCAATTCCTGTTGCATAGAACTGATGGCTTCCTGCATCTGTTTACCGGCCTGCTTCACGGATTCAGTCGTGTGTGGCGCGATCTGTCCGCCCTGCAGGGCACTTTGCGCCGTCTGCAGTGATTGTGCGGCCTGTGCCACACTCTGCTGTGCTGAAGAAGGCATCGCGCCTTGCTGACCTTGTTGCCCCTGTTGCCCCTGTTGCCCCTGCTGACCCTGTTGGCCCTGCTGGCCGGGTTGCGACTGCTGAGCCATCTGTTGGCCTTGCTGGGCCTGCTGCCCTTGCTGTGGCATTTGCGGCATCATTCCTGGCTGTTGGGCCGCCTGCATTGCGGCCTGCATCCGGGGCGGCAAGGTAGACACAGGCATAGTTGGCGGCAGGGATGCGTGGTCGAAATCGGAAGGCATGGCTTTCGACAGTTGCTCGTACCAGTCTTGTGCGGTATCGGCTGCTTTGTCTATCCGGTTTCCGGCCAGTTCATCCGAAAGTGTTTCCAGTGCCTGTGCCTGGCGTTCAGCGGCTTCCGCCCGTTCCGTGGCTTCCCGGGCGGATTGTTCTGCGAGTTCCCGTGCACGCTGCATTGCATCGAGGACCTCGTCGCTTTTGTCGGCGGCTCGTGCGGTATCCTGTTCGGCAAGGGCATCGCGCAAGGCGTTATCGGCCTGTGCAATGGGCTCGGCGGTCGGGACCATGGATGCAATATAGGGGTTGCGGGCAGCTTGTTCGGAAGCCCTGGCAAGCTGATCGGAGAAGGCCGGCATTTCATTGTCCGCCAGGGCCTGTTGTGCCGCATTCAGGCTTTTTGCAGCCTGCTGTGCCGCTGCAGCCTGTTCTGTCGCCTCGGCAGTACGCTGTGCGGCCTGCTGTGCGGCACGGTTCATACGGGCCATTGCCTGTTGCTGCTGCTGTTGTGCTTTTTCGAGTGCGCGCATGGCCTCCTGGCCGGCCTCGCCCGCCTGGGTTGCCTGCTTTTGTGCCTGTGCGAGGTCACCCTTTCTGGCGGCCGGTGCCGCATTTTGCAGGGCACGGGCTGCCTGACCCTGTGCATTCTGTGCTGCAGCTTCGGCGGCCTGTGCCGCTTGCTGAGCGTTTTTGCGCGCTTGCTCCAGTGCCTGCTGTGCCTGTTGTGCTGTCGATTGTCCGGCCGGTTCCTGCGCAGCCTGCATGGCGGGCTGAGCTTGTTGAAGATTTTCCATGGCTCTTTCCGGATTTCGGCTGGCCAGGGATTGCCTGGCCTGTTCCAGTTGCCTTGCTGCTTCTGCTGCATTTTGAGCCTGTTGTTCAGACATTTCTTTTGCCCTGTCGGCTGCTTCCTTCGCCGCGGCCACTTGTTCGGATGCTTGTTGTTTGCGCCGGGTTGCGTCTGCAAAACGTTCAGCCGGGTTGGTACCGTTTTCACCTGCGAACCTGGCGTACTCGGCGGCCTCCGCGAGCTTGTTCTTTTCAGCGGCTTCTGCAGCCTTTCTAAGCGCGTCCGCTTTCTTCTTGTCGCTGGTTTTGCCGGCAGCCTGCCGGGCTTCTTCGGCACCTTTCTTTCTCTGACGATCCGCTTCACGGGCAAGCCGGTCGGCTTCGCCGAGTGTGGGGGACTGTCCGGAAGGCCTGCCGTCGGCCCTAGCTAGTTCATCCAGTGCGGTATCAAGGTCCTGGTCATCCAGGGCTTCTTCTGCTTTCTCTGTATGTTCGCCTGCCGCCTTTGCAACCTGCGCTTCAGTGGATACCTGTTGTTTGCCGCGTCCAGCCGCCTTCTCCGCGGCTTTAACCGATTCCTCTGCCTGTTTTTCGGCCTTGGCAGCCTTTTCCACTGCTTCGTCCGCCTGTTTTGATCCGGCCTTGGCGGCATGCTTTGCGGCGTCCTCCATGCGTCCTTCCCGCACGGCATCGGCGGCACTGGTTAAGGCATCCTTCTTCCGGGCATCGTCGGTTTTCCTGGCTGCGTCGTCCAATGTCGCTTCAGCCTCTTCCCTGGCCTTCTTTGCCGCGGCGACCTGCTCTTTGGCCCTGCTTACAGCTTTGGCAATGGCAGTATCATCGTTCTCATCCTTCGCCTGTTTTTCTTCAGCAGATTTGTCCCCGGCCTTTTCATCCTTCTGTATGTCCTTCGCGGCTTCGTCGAGCATTTCTTCGGCCCTGGCAACATCACCTTTCTGGAGAGCCTTCTTCGCCTTTGCAAGGCTGGTTTCCGTATCCTGCATACCGGCTTCGCGTTCCCGGGCTTCTTCCTCGGCTTTTGCTGTCAAATCTGCTGATTCCTCCAGTGCATCCCTGGCCTTGTCGGTAAGTTTGATGGCGTCCTGCAGTGCTTTGGATGGATCCTGACCGGGTTTGCCTGCGTTTTCGGCATGGCGCATTGCGGCTTTGAAATCTCCGCGTCTTGCGGCTTCTTCCGCCTTCTTAAGCAGTTCAGCCTGTTCCGGGGCAGCCTTCGGTGTTGCCTGTTTTGCAGCCTTTACCGCCTGGTTGGCGCGGTCCATGGCGTCCCTGATCGACTGCTCGGCTGCAGCGCGTTCGGGTCTGCCGGGTGCAGTTGAGGCAGGTGAGCGGGTTCTGTCGCTGTGCCTGGCCGCCTTTTCCAGGGCTTCGGAGGCTGTTTCGAGGTCGTTCTTTTCTACGGCGGCGATTGCCTCGTCAATAGCCTGTTTCCCGGCTTCGGCATGTTTCTGCGATTCACGCGCGGCCTGCTCTATCTCGTCCGACTGGTTCTGCAGGTCGGCCAGTGCGTCCCGCGCTTCCCTGGCATGTGGGTTGTCGTCTCTGGCTTTTGCAATAGCGTTGTCGAGTTCTTCAATTGCTTCCTCGCCGCTTGCTTTTGCATCAGCCAGTTTCCGCGCAATCTCCCCGGCTTCGTCACCAAGGCGTTCAGCTTTCTTCCTGGCGTCATCAGGGTTCTTCCTTGTTATAGACTCCGCAACGTCTTCCCACTGCCGCTTCTTGTTCCTGTCGTTGGCGTGTTCTGCAGTACGTTCCCATGCGGTCTCCAGTGCCTGATCCATGGAGTCCTCTGCCTGCTTGAGTTTGTCGGCAGCTTTGTCGCCCAGCGGGGTCTCGGATGCCAGCCGTGCGGCTTCACCGAACTGGTTGCGTTCAGCTTTCTCTTTGGCCTTTTCCAGGGCCTGCTGATGGAATTCGGGGAAATCCCTTGCGTTCTGAAGCGTATCCTGGAGTTCCCGTGCCGCTGTGCGTGCGGGTTTTGTCGTTGGCTGTTCGGTTTCACCATCTTTTAAAGGCGGTTGCGGTTCTGTGGCCGGCGGGCTCAGAGCGGCGGTTTTTTTGGCCATGCTGTCAAGGCTCTTTTCCAGTGCCTCCGCGGACCTCTGTGCGGCTTCGAAGTCCCTGGCGCGAGCGGCACTGGCTATTTTCCTCGATATCTCGGCGGCGTCCTTTGCATCTTCCGATTTCTTTTCGGCCAGTTCCTCCCCAAGAGATTCGGCCTTCTCTTCGATTGAACGTGCGCGATCGCGCTCATCTTTTTGCAGCTCATCCCTGTCGCCGAACTGCCGGCGTATATCTTCCAGTTCGTCGGCCGAATTCTCCAGCTTATCCCGATACTCGTTTTCCTTGTCGGGAAGGTAACGAGCGGCCTTTTTCAGCATGCCAGCCTGCTTCTCCGGGGAGTGGCCCATGAAGTCGTCCCGGATGTCGTCGAAACGTTCCTGGTGATGCCGGTTTCTTGCCGGTGGTGCCTTGTCCAGCAGACGTTTTGCCGTTGCGGCGACGGGTTTGTGGGCGGCATCCAGTTTTTCCAGGGGTTTCTCGACCGTTTCCCGCGTGCGGGTTATTTCGTCATCCAGATCCTCGAACTGGTGGTATGCTTTCTCGAGTTCCTGTGGTGCCACGGTGCGATCAGGTGTCTCGGGTGCTTCTGTGAGTGTCTCCTCCGACGGTTCGAGATCCAGTTTGGCGAGATCTTTCTCGTATTGTTTCAGGTTCTCGTCGACTTTTGTGAGATCGGCCGCTGCCTGGGCGAGCGATTCGCGCGAATCTCTTACGTACGGTCCATCAGATCGAGCGGCTTTCCTGTTCTTTTCGGCGGCAGTTCCAGTATTCTCTTTTGCTTCTGCCACGTGCCTGGCGGCCTTCTCGAATGCTTTTGCGGCGCGTTCACCGGTTTCGCCTGCCTTTTCGGCTGTTTGCGCGGCCTCCTCGTAGCGTCCCTCCTGTGCCTGTTCAAGAGCCTGGTCAAGATGTTCTGCTACCTTTTCGTCGGAGGTCGTAGCGCTGGCCTGTCTTGCCTCTCGTATGCCTTCTGCAGCATTGTTTTGTGCCCGGCCAAGTTCCCGGTCGGCTTCTTCGAGCTCGGCGGCACCGTGTACGCCGCGGCCGGTCGATGGCGTGTCTGCAATCTCGGTCTTTGCGGAGTTCAGCTTCTCGCGGGCATCGTCGACATTTCCCCTGTCCAGATCGTCGACAGCGGCGTCGAGGTCGTCCTGTATCTGTTGTGCAGCTTCACGTTCAGCAGACCCCTGGAATGCGTTAGCCAGTGCAGGTTCTATGGAGTCGTCAAGTGTTTCGGATACCGGCGTTTCAGGCTGGCCCAGTTTTCTGCGCGAAGCTTCCACCTGTTCGACTGCATTCCGCAGCTCGGACGCCTTCTGCCTGATTTCCTTCTCCCGGGCAGCGAGACTTCCGGGATCTTTATCCATGGCTTTTCTGGTTTCGCGAATTTCTCCGGCAAGTTGTTGTGATGCTGTTTGAGCATCGAGGGCGGCGGTCGTGGCATCCCGGCGTTCCCTGTCAAGGTCATCGCGCCCCACCATATCGACAAGGTTGTTTCTCAGGTCGGCCATCTCTGAACCGAGTTCACGTGCCTTTGCCTCGTCCGGCCGTTTCTCGAGTTGACCGACTTTTTCGTCCATCTGTGCAAGTTCATCGCGGGAAGAGCGCATCTCTTCCAGGTTTTCCAGGCCGGAACGGATCTCGGGCGCGACATAGTCATCTGCGAGCCGGTCGAGTTGTGCGCGCTTCTCCTGTCGTTCGGCCACGGAGAGCTCGCCACGCTTATCTGCTTCGTACTTATTCAGAAGTTCGCCTGCCTGCCCCAGTTGGTTGGCCGTATCGCGTGCGTCTGAGGAAGCACGGCGTGCTATAGTGGTCGCCTTTGCTTCAGCCTCCTCTCTCTCCGACGGGGTAAGGGTGGTGTCGTCCAGGATATTCTCCGCGGTGAGAAGAGACTCTGCCATTTCTGAAGAACTGCTTTCGGCACTGTCTATCATACCGGCGAGCGTGAGGGCCTCTTCGGCGCGTTCAATGTCCGGCTCTTTCTTGTGAAGCTCCGCCCGGGCCTCTTCGCGCAGCTTGTCGCTGACGTTGCGCATGGTGTCACGCGCCTTGTCCGTAGCCTTGCGCGAAAGCTCTATATCCTGGGGTGTTTCCGGCTCGATTGTATTAAGGTCTTCGGCTGCCCACTTGTGCAGTTCCCTGGACTTGCCCAGGTCGGATGATAGGGGCTGAAGGACCCGTTCGATTCTTGCCTCGGCGTCATCGTGCTGGTGGCGTGACTCTGCTACGCGATCGGAAAAATCTTCGATACCCTGGTCGACCTTGTCGACTGCATCGGTTATCTGCCTGTCCGCCTCGCCTTCTTCATCTTTAGAGAGCGATGCCGCGGCCTGCCGGAGATCGTTCTCTGCCCCTGCCAGTTTCCTGTGGACATTCCGGGTCTCGCGTTTTTCGTCCAGGGTTTCGGTGTCCAGCGGCATGTCCGATGCATCCGCCAGTGCGTTGGCGGAATTCTCCAGTTGTTTTGCGGCTTCGGTTGTCTCCGATGAATCTTCGGGTTCTTTCCGGAGTGTTGCCCTTACCGATTCTGCCGATTCGCGTGTTTGCTTTGCCAGGTCTTCCAGCTTTTCTTCAGCGGTACGGAGAGTGTCGTATTCCCGGACGGCGGGTAGTGCCTTTGCAATCTCGCGCACAGACTGACGGTTCCTGGCCTCAGCGGCTTCTTTAAGCGCGTCGGACGCCTTGGCGAGGGAATGACGTTTAGCCCTGTCTTTTCCGACTTCCTCGTCGATGACTTCTGCCATGGTGTCGACCTTCTCCCAGTCTTCTTCCCTGTCATAGACTTCCAACTCGTCGGCAACCTTCTCCAGCGTGTCTTGCTTACGCTCAAGCGCATCGCGCATGGTCTTGGCAAGGCGGTTCAGTTCACGGTAGTCCCGTGCCGGTTGTGCCAGTGCATAATTAAGCCGGTTCACGAGGTAGTAGAGCTGGGCAGCGCCGTTGCCGAGATCGACAAACAGGTTTTCGCGGGGCAGGGGGGCTTTCTTCTCGCCCGGCATTTTCCATGCGGTAGTTATACCGCCGTCTCCGCCGCTGTTATAATAGAGGACGGTAAACTTATGGAAACCGGCGTCAAGGTAGACACGGCCGCGTCTCTCCCGCATGCCGTGACTTCCGTCATTGGCGACAACGACGTTATCGTTTATCAGTATCCGTGATCCGTCATCGGAGTTTGTGTAAAACTCGTATTGTCCCGGGGTATCGATCCAGAGGAATCCTGTCCAGCGAGCCGCCACCTTTGTTTCCGGTTTTGCGCCCAGCTTTTGCAGTTTTTCAGCCGCGGGCAGTGCATCTGTGCGCAGTTTATCGGCGTCCTTCATGTTGCCGGTGG
This sequence comes from Kiritimatiellia bacterium, assembly GCA_046483125.1. Taxonomy (GTDB): domain Bacteria; phylum Verrucomicrobiota; class Kiritimatiellia; order UBA8416; family JAWODU01; genus JAWODU01. The sequence continues at coordinate 9,680 of JAWODU010000004.1, read as the reverse complement.
CGGGCGGATAGTCGCTGAGCCCGTGGTAGATGCCGGTCTTGAGCCCGTTCTTCAGCTTCTTCATCGGGTGTTCGGATTTGTCTGACGGGAGATCAAGTGCTTCCAGGGGCGTTACCAGTTCTGGCACGTGGTCACCTGCGAGCTTTTTTGCACGTGTCCTGACACGCTGATTCCATGAGAGCGATTCCTCATCCGTGCGCAGGCATGAGTGTCGCGCTATCTGCTGGAGTAACTGTGCCGCGATATATGGTTTCTGTTGCTCTGCCTTTACAAGCAGTCCTGTGCTCATCTCCGGTGTGATATCTATCAGCGTATCAATATGCTGCCATGCCTGGTCATCGATATTTGTTCCGGCAATATCCGGCAGTGAGAACACGCGTTCATGGCGCAGGTATTCCGCGGTGAGGCCGGCATACTTGTCTGCTCCCGGGTAGAACGAGTCTTCTTCGAGCGACTCCGCCTGTTGAGATATGCGTTTCAAATGGCTGCCCAGTCGATTGGCGCGCGTTTTCAGCATTGTGCGGTTATGGTCAAGATTTTCCATGCCGCTGGCGGTACGATAGGTGAGGGCATCCTGTATTTCAGAATGCAACTCCTCCATGCATTTCCATTCCCAGGCCGTTTTCTTCAGTTGTGCGAGCATTTCCTGCAGCCTGTCCATGAAAGGTTTGGACTTCAGCAGGGCGGCTCCCTGTACGATACTGACCGTTCTGCGCACGGATCGGGTTTGCTGGCCGCGGTTATCGGTTGCGGAGGGCGACATGGCCAGCGCATCGCCCGCGTACAGATCCATGGGCGACAGGTTCAGGGTGTAAAGGTGCTGATCGGGTGCGAGCTCTATATCAACTGTTCTGCCGTTGTTGAGTACAAGTTGCAGGGATTGTTTCGTGATCCCGTAATCGTCCTCGGTTTCCCACTTAATGTCTATTACGCCGCCAGGTTCCCGCAGTACATCGTCACCGGGATTGATCAAGGTAACGCGCGGTTTTCTGTCCGGCAGTACATCGACGTTGTAAGTGAGTTCACTCACTGTTTCCAGTTGATCGGCATCACGCACGTGCAGAGTGTAGTGGCCTTCCGAGTTGATGGTGAGAGAAAAGGTGCCGGACTTCAGATCGTCGGATACCACGGATTCGTGCCGGTTGCCTTCATACTCGGCCCAGAGCGAGGATATTGGTTTGGTTGCCTTCACGGTGACAACGACCTCCGTATCTTTAAGCGCCTTTATATCGCCGGAGGAACTGGTCACCCTGATGGGGTCGCGGTCCGTGTAATCGGGGAAATTATATAGCAGTGTAAAGCCCTGTACACGCGGTCTCCTGACCATTGTCATCTCTTGCAGTTTGGTTGCTACTTTCCCCGATTTTATTCTGAATGCGAAGCTGGCGTGGATGTCGGGTACGACCGTAGTAAACAGCCCTGTTCGTTCGTTATGCTCCATTGGTATGCGCCTTTTGCGTGCTCCTTCGATTATGAGTTCCACATCGCGCCTGGTGGGATCCGTGGATTTAGCGCTGAATTTGACGTCCGACTTTTCCGGAAACGTGTTTCCCTCGGGGCTCACTACCTGGATATGGAATCTACCGACCGATGCGTCCTCGCGTGAAGGCAGTACCACGCGTTTGACCAGCAGTGGGAACGAGGCGTGTGCCAAAACAAGCATTAACAGGAAACCCGCAAAAGCTATCGCCGGGAAAGCGAAGTGTTTCCAGGTGAGGGGAAGAGCATGTTCCGGGCGTATCCTGCCAAGGTCGACCTCGGTTTCACGCAGGATGCTCTTTATGAGGTCCCGCGACATGCTTTCGTCGTGCTTCTTGCTGAATTCCACCGATGATATCAGTTTCTCATTAAAGTCAGGATTAATCTTCTCTATCATCCATGCCAGCTTCTCTCCGCTCATCGGCAGCCAGCAGGGGATAAGCCATGCAAGAAGTGCGAAGGCCGCTATGGTTCCGTAGCAGAGCAGTGTCAGCATATGCCTGCCCGCAAGTGACAAGGCCGTGGAGTAGTCAAGCATGGCCGCCGCGGAGAATACCAGTATTGTCACGCCCATTGTATAGGCTGCGCCGGTCCGGAATTTTACCTTTTTCCAGCGTTCTTCAAATGCATTCAGCAGATCATCCAGCGATCGCTGATGGGGTTCATATTCCTTGTTCATTGTCATTATGCCTCCCCCCGGGTACGTGCAGGAATGGCGTGTTGTTTAGTGTTACATCTATGCGAGTCTGCATTGTTTTCGGTAGTGCCACTCCAGCCCCAGCAGTATGCCCGCCAGTACCGGCAGCAGCAGGTTGTTCCACAGCTCAAAGTCACGCCGTTCTTCCTCTTCGAGGTCTATCGATTCTATTTTGTCGACAAAGTCCACCGGGTCATAGAAAGGACGGTAGTCGGTCGCCCATTTTTCCAGTTGCGGCCTGCGCAGTTTAAGGTGCACATATTCGCCAGCGGCGATATCGCCCACGGTAAACTGGATCTTTGCATCTATGTCGGCATCCCTCAATTCGAACACTTTTGGGCGCACCGTGAACTGGCCGCGCGGGAGGTCCTGCAGTTCTGCACGGTATTCGCCGCCCGAACCCGGTATAGGCAACAGGGTGGCCTGCTTGATGACTTCCTCGCTGGCATTAAGCACTTCTATGGACGCCTGGGCGTCTTCTATGGGCAGTTCCTTCTCGTCGAGCAGGCGTGCGCGTACGCGTACCGTTTCGCCGGGTGCATACCGCAGGCGGTCGCTCATCAGTTTGACGTGTTCGTCCGAACCTGTCGTGCGGCCCAGGGCCGACCACAGGACCACCTGCCCCCAGAAACGGTGATGGTAACGCCACCGTGCACGGTCACGCCAGCGCCAGAAGGTGTCCGATCCCAGGTAAAGCACTTTCCCGGCCCCGGCATACGCCTTTATCATGATAGGCACATTCTTGTTTTCGGTTTTGACGACCTTGTCGGCCGCCGGTGCTACGGCCATGTCGCTTCGGACCCAGTTCATCCCGGGCAGTTTGTTCCACAGTTGATCTGACATCTCCGGGGTCCGTCCGATCTGAACTATACTGTCATGCTTGCCGTCGTCGGTGATGGTCAAAGGTATTACTGTTGCACCGCCTTTCCGGTACTTGTCGTCTTCGAAATTGACATCCGATCCGGTCGGGTGGAACGGGAGCAGATCCCGCAACGGCGTGTTCAGGTAAGCCTGCGGCATGTAATGCTCCCCCGCCATGGTTATAAGTGTACCGCCCCGCTCGAACACGAAATCGCGGATGTCTTCAATCTGGTTTGTCGAGAAGTGGTCCGGGTTTACGTCTCCGATGACAATGAGCTGATGCGCCAGTATTTCCTCGCGATTAGTCGGGAAAGCATCAGCCTGAACTTCCAGGGTGGCGTTCGCTTGGGAGGCTATGAATATTGTCTGCGAATCCACCCGCTTGTCCCGTGAAAGCATCATGCGCAGATAACGTGTCTCCCAGCGGGGAAATTCGTCGATAAGAAGTGTTCTGATTTTGTCTTCAAGGATTTTGACGTTGAATGTGCGCTTGTTGTTTATCTCCAGCGCCTCGCCGTCGAATGGTTCCACTTCCACAAGGTAGTTGCGTTCCCCGTCCTGATGTTCCACAAAAGATGCATCCGCCGTGAGGCGGCGTTCGGGGCCGGGCTCGACTTCCACTTCGCGAAGCGTTTCACCTGCAGACGATACTTTCAGCTTAAAAGGCTTATCCTGGTAGCCATTGCGGTGCATTACAACACCCACGTTGAGAAGATCGCCTTTAAACGATGTTTCCGGAATCAATACGGATTCTATGGCGATGTCGTGAGGAGGGCGCGTTGCACCCACTCCGCCGATCAGCAGGGGAATGTTTCGTTCGCGCGCGATTTCGCGGGCCTCCTGAAAACTTTTACCTGCATTGTTGTTGCCGTCGGTGAACATCACGATGCCGGCCACGGGATCATTCTCGTAGTGAGTCAGTACGCTGTGCAAAATCGAGCCCAATCGTGTCGAGGACAGATCAGGTTTCTCCTTCTTTACGACGTCCGGCTTCACAGGTTCGACCTGGTCTTTCATCAGAAAAAGCTCGGTCTGACCTTTCTTTTCGAGCATGTCCAGAAGATGATGCGGTTTATCCATCACGGTTTTCAGGAGCAGGTTCCAGCGATTGGTTGTGGATACGTATTCCAGTGCTTCATCGACTTCTTCTATGCCGGCTTCAGCAAGCTCACGATCCGCAAGCGACTGCAGGTCTTTGAATCCTTTTCGGATACGCTGCCATGAATGTGTCGTGGCGCTGACATCCGAAAGCATGGCTTCGGCGAAGCGGGCTATATTTGTCTTATCCTCGTCCAGCATCGTATCTGCGGTTTCGCTGTGTTTTTTCATGCGATTCGCGGTACGCTTAAGCGAGTCCTTCCATCTCGAGTAATTGGGCTTGAAGGCCAGGAATTCATCATCTCCGGATACGGTCCGCAGATAATCGCCGGGCACAGGTTTTTCCGTTTTGCCGTCGGGCCGCTTCCATCCGACGCGAAGGTGGTCGCCGCCACTGCCCTCCTTCAAGAGGGCTTCAACGTAGTAGTAGTTGCCCGCTTCAAGCGAGACGGGATCGCTTTTAAGTTTCCATTCGTCATGAGGGATGTACCCGTCATGGCCGAGAAGCTTCTCACTGTTCTTGGCAAATTGATCCGTGCTTAGGTGAAGGGCTCCGCCGTCGTCGGAAGTGAAGAAGAACACGTAATCGCCGGAATCCTGCGGCACGATATAACCGTAGAGCCGCCCCCCGTAATTGTCTGCAGTGTTGCGCGGCGATTCAAAGAACTCTACAGTTTGTTTCTTGTCAGGCTTATCAGGATACTTCTCGGCTTCTATGAGGTTCTTTACATCAGTCCCTGAAATACCCTTAAACACCTCCCAGTTAAGTCCATATATAGAATCCGGTCCTGACCTGTTACTGGCGTCTGACAGGTAATCGTAGTCCTCAACTTCTGATTCAATATCGGATGCCAGGTCGGCCAGAGAATCGGAAGCCTTGTCAAGCGCCTTTCGAGTGTGTTTAAGGGCGCGCGCTGCCTTTTTGTCAAATGGTGCGATTTTGAATGTTGCAAGTGTCTTTGCTTTTTCGCGTGCACTGACGAGTTTGTCCTGTGCATCCTGGAAAGGGTCTTCGAGTTCCCTGAAGAACGTTGCGCGAAGCTTCCGGGGGAACAGTTCCAGGTTCCACGCCACCTCCACCTTTTCCTCGTCCTTATACTCGTCAGCGATAGACATGGATCCGGTATTGTCCAGAATTACAGGGATACGCCCGCGTATGACGTTGACCTTAAACCGTGCGAGTACGGGACGCAGCAATGTCAGGAGTAACAGCAGGAAGGCTGCGATACGTAAAGCAGGCAGTATAATCGACCATGGACGTTGTACGTGTTGCTTCCTGTACACGTAGATAGTAGACGCAATCAGCGCAACCGCCAGGATGGCTATCATCCATAGCGGCGTGTGTCCCGTTATAAGTAGTTTTATGTTCATCCCGAAAATCTCCAGCTAAGGATCAGATCCGTGACCAGTACAAGGATAGCCAGCCATGCAAGCGGCGATGACAGGTCACGCACACCGGTTTCTTTTTCTATTGCGTTTTGAAGCTCGGTGTCGTTCTTCACAAATGTGGTCGGTAGCCTGCGGGTTAGCGATTCTTTGGCATCTTCGTCGAGCTTCGAGAGGTCTCCCTCGCCGTAAGGCAGATGTACGGCATAGTACCTGTTTGGGACACCACGTGCTTCCACCTCGTATATGCCCGGCCGCATGGTGTCCGGCCAGTAGCCGACGGTTTCACCCATTTTTGTCAAGAGCTCTACCTCATTTGTTTCACCTTCAGGCGTGATCACCCTGCAGGCCTGCGGAGCAGGGGCGGGTTCCTTGTCCGGGTTTTCGTTAAGCGCTGCGATCTGAGCGCGCGAATAGGAATATACCAGCGTCTCTCCCTGGGCCAGGTTGATTGGAGGAACCACTGCACTGGACATGTAGAAGGCGAGATTCTGCATAAGCGGCACAAAATCGGGGATTGCACCGAAATTCGTCCATTCCAGGTCGAATGTAGTTGACCACAGAACTACAATTCCCTCGCCGAAAGGCTTTACCATCAGGAACGGCATGTCTGCGAGCAGGCCAACGACTGTTGTGTCTTCTGAAAGGTTGCACTTGTAGAACGACTCCACGCGAGCCTCGTTCAACTTGCGCGTACGGCTTACATCAAAGAACCGTAATACATCCACTGCCCGTCCGGCGGGGAAAGAAGGGATGAGGGGTGCGATCTCGCGTTCCTCGATTTCGCCGATCGATGCCGGCATGAGCCCGTCCTCGCCCTTGTAGAGACGGTTGTAGGTTGCAGGCTTGATGTTGGAACCCAGGCCAATCATAAGCCCCCCGCCATCCCGTACGAATTCGGTAAGTGCAGTGATAAAATCCGGAGGCAACGAACTGACGTTCGCCAGGATTACCGATTTGTATTTGAGTAGTGACGAAAAATCCATCTTGTCAAGTTCGACTTCATCGACGGTATCAACACGGAAAAGACCACCGTCCTTTTCTGTCCCGCCTGCCTCCAGTGCCCATTCCAGGAGCGAACCGCCCGCAGCGAAGTTCCCTTCCTCCGCGCCTCCTTCCACAAGGAGCACAGGGATGGTTTTCAGGACTTCCATGGCAAGGTAGGCTTTGTTGTCGACCGGCATATCGTCGTCGAAGATTTCCACGGTCACAGCGTGAGCGCCCGCTTCATCGAACTTGTGTCCGAAATCCTCGCTGGTTATGCCTTCTTTCAATGCAACATTCCCGCGCTCAACTTCACGGTTGTCAACACTGAAGACCAGTTCGACTGATTGGGTTGATGACGTGTAGTTCTGGATTTCCGCCAGGATCTTGCCCGGCCGGTGGATGTCGAGCAGGGGATAGCGGAAGCGGAAATCGATTATCGCATAATTACGCACCTTCTCTTCGGCAGGCTGCGACAGCACGTACAGGTGCGGTTCAAGCTTGGTTTCTTCCCATGCTTCTCTGGTTTTTGTCCAGCGCGCGTTTTTGTCCAGTCCCCACCCGTGTTCCTGGCAGTCTGTCAGAAGATAAATGCGGTGTCGCGGTTGTGCAGAAAAATCCAGTAGCCAGGTTGCGTATTCTATGGCTTTCGGGAGGTCTGCCGTCTCCCACCCGGGTTCGAGTCTCTCGATTTTCTTCTGTATGTCCGCCTTGTTGAAGAGCGGGCGCGGGGTGACAGCACGCGGTTTCTGGCCCGCCACGATTATAAGCGCGTTGTCCTGCGGGCGCATTTCGTCGACTATATTCAATGCGCTTTCCCTGGTCTTGTGGAAGGCATTGTCTTTGTGCTGCCCCTGGCGCATCGAGTAGGAGCCATCGAAGATGAACACATGTGTTGTGGGCTGTTTGCCTGTGCCGATATTCCATGCACGTAATACAGGCAGGGAAAGCGCGAGGGCAAGTAGTACAAAGAACAGCATGCGCAGGACCAGTAACAGGATTTGCTGCAGCTTGATCGTCCGGCTGCGCCGCCGGACAGCGACAACAAGAAACTGCATCGCCCCCCACGGTTCCGGCCTGTAACGCGGACGGTTCAGCAAGTGGATCACCAGCGGAACACCGGCAACCAGTACGCCCGCAATGAGCCATGGAGCCAGAAAAGTCATTTGGTTCGCCTCAATCGTTCCATCAGGTACTGTGCAATACGCCGTTCAAAAGGCTCGTCAGTAAATATTTCCTGGAAATCGATTCTGCGCTCGAAACACGTCTTCTTGATCTTGTTGCGGTGCTCATCAAACACGCGCTTGTATTCTTTTCTGAGCTGTATGGGATCGATCTGCTGAAAGCCATCGGTCTCCAGGTCTTCGAAGCGGGTAGGGTGGTTAAAGTCAAAGTCAACTTCACGTCGGTCAAGCGTGCGGAAGACTATCACCTCGTGTTTCTTGTGGGCAAAATGGCTGAGCGCCAGGCTGAGCTTGTCTGGGTCATCGAACAGATCGGAAATGATTATGATAAGCGCCCTGCGTTTGATCCGTTGCGCCATTTTGTGGAGCACCTCGCTCAACTGTGTTTCGTTCTGCGGTTCCAGGGCATCGAGTGTGTCCATGATTCTTTTGAAATGCGGGCGCGTCGCGCGCGGGGGCAGATAGCGCTGTATGTCCGTATCGCAAGTGACCAGTCCCACTGAATCCTGTTGCTGCATGAGAATATAGGTCATTACGCCCGCTATGTACCTGCCGTACTCAAGTTTCGTGAGTTCGTTGCTCGAGTAAGACATCGAACCGGAGCTGTCCAAGATCATGAAAGCACGAAGAGATGTATCCTCTTCATACTGTTTGATGTAATAGCGGTCCACCTTGCCCAGGAGTTTCCAGTCAAGGTGCTTCAGGTCGTCTCCACGCACATAGTGCCGGTGCTCTTCGAACTCTATCGCAAACCCCTTGAACGGCGACTTGTGCAGGCCGGTCAGAAAACCTTCCACGACTGAATGGGCTAGAATTTCCATCCGCTTAAAGGCGGCGAGGCTCCTTGTGTTCAGTCGATGGGATTTCGATTTGCCGAGCGGCTTCGACAGCGGCATACTTACTCCTCCCGTTTCGGTACTTCCTTGAGGAGCCGCTCGATAATATGGTCGGCCGTGATGCCTTCGGTTTCCGCGTTGAAGTTCGTAATCAGCCTGTGCCGCAGTACCGGCAGCGCGAGATGTTCAACGTCGTCACAGGTGCCGTAGAACCTGCCCGACATCAAGGCTTTCGCCTTTGCTCCGAGGATAAGGTTCTGCCCCGCTCTGGGCCCGGCGCCTACGTCCAGCCATTCCTTCACAAATTCCGGGGCATCGTCTTCCTTCGGCCGGGTTTTTCGTACCAGTTCCAAAGCGTACTCAAAGACGTGATCACCTACCGGGACATGCCGGACAACTTCCTGCAGGTCGAGTATTTCCTCGCCCTTTAGCAGGGGGTCCAGCTCGACCATGTTGGCTGTAGTGGTAGATTTGTATATTGCCAGTTCCTCGTGCTTCTTTGGATACTCAACATTTATGTTAAACATAAACCTGTCGAGCTGGGCTTCCGGGAGCGGGTATGTGCCTTCCTGCTCGATCGGGTTCTGCGTTGCCAGCACGAAGAACGGCTTTCGGAGCAGGTATGTGTTGCGTCCGGCAGTTACCTGGCGTTCCTGCATGGCTTCCAGCAGGGCAGCCTGGGTCTTGGGCGGGGTACGGTTGATTTCGTCCGCCAGGATCAGATTGGCAAAAATGGGGCCAGGCCGGAATTCAAGTTCACGGTGTCCCGATTCGGGATCCTCCTGCAGTACGTCTGTCCCGGTTATGTCGGAAGGCATCAGATCAGGAGTAAACTGAATACGTTTGAAACTGAGGTTCAGAACCTGCGACAGACTGGAAACCATCAGGGTCTTGGCCAGACCGGGTACCCCGACCATGAAACAGTGCGCATTGGAAAACAATGCGATCAGAAGCTGATCGATTACTTCCGTTTGCCCCACAATTATGCGCGCAAGTTCTTCTTTGAGTTTCCCTGTTGCCTCTGCCAGTTTCTCGGCAGTCTGTACATCGCCTGTCATCTTTTCCTCCGATCATTTGCCTTGGAATTTTCATTTCTGTGAACGGACACATCTTTATCTTCCCTTTAGTACCTGCACGAATCATGCCAAGGGCCAG
>JAWODU010000122.1:0-31446 GCA_046483125.1 Kiritimatiellia bacterium | reverse complement strand
TGGGAGCCGTTCATACCTATTGAAAAAACCGAAGACGGTTTCGAGACGCTGAAACACCGTTTCACTCTCGCGGAATCCGGTCTTCCCGCGCAGATATACATCAAGCCCGACGAGCGCGACCTGCCGCTTGAGAACCGCGGGGAAAGCGCTCCGCCGCTTTCCGATGCCGAACTTACCGCCATGGGCCGCGGTCCACAGCTCAGGCGTCCCATACGCCTTGAAGTGCAGGCCGGAGGCAGGAAGCACGAAGCCCGGCCCGTCAGCAAAGCCGAATGCACGAAACAGTGGAAAAGCGAGATAGAGTACACCTCCAGGCTCAAAGCCGGTCCGCTTAATATAGACCTCAAGACCCGCTACGACTGCGACGGGGCCATGTACGTTACACTGCGTTACGGGGGCAAAAGGCCCGTAAAGGTTGAAAGCTTCGAGATGATAACCGACCTGGCCGGTCCCGTCGATCTCAAGGCCACGAGCGTGTACGGAGGTGGAATGGCCGGCGCCGACACGTGGGAATGCTCCCTGCCCCGGAAGAGCGGGGTCGTGTGGGACAGCGCGGACATGGAATATCCGGACTTATACTATACCCACTTCATGCCGTGGCTGTGGTTCGGCAGCGGCGACAGGGCGTTCACGTGGTTTTCGGACTCCGACAGGGGCTGGGTGATAGACAGGGACGGCACCACCATGAGGCTGGAGAGGGACGATAAGGGGCGGATGAGGTGGTACGTGACATTCGTGAACCATCCCGCCGAAGTCAGGGGCGAACGCAGGATTGATTTTACACTTCTCACCCACCCCAGCAAACCCAAGCCCGAAGACGCGCGCGAGAAATCGTGGTTCTGGCGCGGCGGCATATGGGCGGATGAATACTTCGGCGGGGACTTCACAAAACCGGACGAGGAACTGCTCGCCAAGGCCCGCAGTATGATACGGGTATGCGACCAGGTGCCCGAAGAAGAAGTCAAGAAAATGACCGACGAGGAGGTCATGCAATGGTATCCGAAAGGCCCTATCTACTGGCGTTACTACCAGAACAAGGGGATCGGAAACGTTCCCCGCTCGCGAAAATGGGACATGACCGAAGAGGAATGGGATAAATTCAAGTGGGACGCAATTAAGGGAAGAGGCGGCGGCGTGGCGAAATACTTCGAGGACAAGATTGCCTTCTGGTTCGAGAGGCACGTGAGAACAGGGCGCCGCCACGGCTGGTGGTGGGACGAAACGTGGCCGGTGTCCCGCTCGACCAAGATCGCCGAAGGCCATGCTTACCTTCGCGACCCCGAGGACGTACGGGAAAACGAACTGCCCTGGCAGGACGGGTTCTGCACGGGGCACATGCGGAACGCTTTCAAGCGCCTGGCCCGGATCATGAAGGAAAACAACATACCTAACCGCAACTACTTCTGGGCCAACAACGAGGGGACCTGTTTTGAGTCCTTCGGGTGGGACACGGCGATGGTTGAAGAGTGCGGGGGCGCGCATCGTACGTATGAAGTCGATATGATCCAGCAGTACCCGAATTCGCTCTACCGCAGGATGGCGCACAACTGGACGGGACTGATCGCGCGCCTCATGGCCCAGAACAGCGGCGTTCCGCCGGGGGACGACCCCAGGATGGACAGGATGCCCGTGGGTATAGCACTTCTGCACGATTTCGGCGTGAGTATGCAGGGCCCTCACGGACAGATACAGGAAAAACAGCAGGTTATTCCGCTTCTGAACTCGCTCTGGGAGTTCGGGTTTTTCGACGACATGGGAATAGAAAAAATACCCTTCTGGCGAAGCGGCGGCGTTGTCGATTACGGCCTGGGAGAAGAAGCCGGAAAGGCCGGCGACTCGGTGCTGGACAAGCTCGAAGGGGACCTTGAAATAACTGTATACCGCCGCCCGCTCGAAGACGGACGGAAGGGATACAAGGCGATCCTGGTGATGCTCAACGAAACGGACCTTGCCGTGGAGCATCCCCTGCGGCTTTCCGACGTCGAGCGTATTCTCGGCGGCAGAAACACGCTGAAGGCAGGTAAGGTGCGCGAAGAAACGGAAGTTCCGGAGGAGCTGAAACCGTGGTGGAACTCCGTCGCAAAGCGCAACGCGGATGAACCGGTGCTGATGGATTTTGAAACGGGCGACGTGGTTGCGTGCGCGGACCGGGACAGGCAGATATACGGCCCGGTCTACGTGCCGTACCATACGTTCAGAATACTTTACGCCGAGCACGCGGAATAACGAAAAACCGAAAGCGGGAAATATGGAAATGAAAGTAAACAGATATTTCAGAGCGGAGACGGCAAAGCACCTTTCATGGATCCTGGCGGGAGTACTGGCGGCGACCTGGTCGCCGGCGGCGGAACTGCCGGATTTGAAACTTTCCGGAAATCGTGTCGAGACCGGGAAACACCTGATCACGGTGGGCCCTTCCGGTCTTCCCGAACAGATTGTAATCAAGGCCGAAGATAGCGAACTGCCGTTTGAAGAGCGCGGCGGCCGGGCCGAGACGAGCACACTGCTGGCCATAGGCCGGGGAAGAGTTCTGAGGGACGGCGGCATGGTCCTCGCGGCCGTTGCCGGCGGACAGGCGGCACGGGCGGAAGTTACAAAAAAGGCCGAACTCTCGGTAAAGGGCGGATACGCCGTCTGCGCCTCGCGAATAAAAACCGGGCCGATCGAGGCACAGCTCGGCGTGGCTTACGGAAAGGACGGTTCAATCCGCTGTAAACTCGTCTACGAAGGCGGAGAGACGGAAGCGCTTGAACTGGTGATACCGATAGAAGGGCCGGTTGACACGGTGATTCCCGGCAGGCCCGTGGCGGACAAAGTGAAAGCCTGCTCCGCTTCGGATTATACTATCGGGGCCGAGGAAGGGCTGGCGTGGGGCAATTCCGATGAGGACGCCAAGGCGGTCGGAAACGCGCCCTGTCCCGGGGTCCTGGAACATATGTACGCAGGAAGCGGGGACCGCGGCTTCACGTGGCTGTCGGAAAAGGGGAAAGGCTGGACGGTCGATGAATCGAAGTCGACAATGGTTCTTCAAAGGGACGAAAACCGCCAGATAGCATGGCATATAAGGTTTGTAAACAAGCCGGAGAAGGTCTCAAAAAAGACCGTTGAATTCGCCATACTGATTCACCCCGCGTCGGCGAAGCCCGAAGGACGGAGAAAGAAAACATGGCTGGAATGGCCCTTCGGGGACGCAAAACCGGAAACGATTACCCCCTCGCTTAAAACCTGGCACCAGGCGGACAAGTGCAGAGTCCTTCGAGCGGATGCCGGCACGGTTCTTGAAGCGTTTTCGGATTACGCGGTGCTTGAGGGGCCCGCCGGAGGGGACGCGGTTTCCGTTGAGAAAAATCACACGGATACGTATCCTGTGGCGCTAATGCGTTACCTTGCCGGGACGCACACGGGCAACGCGGTGCGGCTGAGGTCGAATTCGGCTGAATTGATCCGCCCCGGCGCCAATCCATCGACCGATCGCGTCGTGATGGGCCGGGCACTGCTGTTTGATATAGGGCTTGACGCGGGGAGACTGGCTCATCTTGCCGATGCCGCCGAAGTCGTGTCGGCGCTGGACAGGTTCGGTTATTTCGCGGACGACGGTCAGACTGAATTCATTCCCTTCTGGCGGACAGGCAGGATAGTCAGGTTCGGCCAGGAATGGCGCGCCGGATCGGGATTTGAACTTACGAAGGAAAACCCTCTGGCCGAAGTGTACGTTTCGGTTTACAGGCGTCCGGGCGGCGCCGGCGGTGAATATCAAAAGGCCATGATTGTGATCGTGAATGAAAGCAACCATTACGTGCGCGATTCGCTGTACATTCTCGATCCTCCGCGCGTATTCGGCGGCGAGAACGTGCAGGATGCCGGCTCCATTGTCTCCAAGATCAGTTTCGCACATATTCCCGAAAGGAGCGACTGGAACAAGACAAGCGCCAGGTGGCTGAGCGGGGGGGCGAGCGGGGATCCCCTGGAGGATATTGAAGACCATGGTATGATCGGGCGGTTCTCCTCGGAAGGGGGCACGGAAAGCTACGGCCCCACGGTTTTCGTCCGGGCGCACGATTTTGTGATCCTGTCCGGCACCGGCGGCGAGGTGCAGAAAAAGAGAGGACGCAGGTAACGGTCCTCGCAAAAATAACTTCACATTCCGGCCGGCGATGCATCGCGGCCGGCGGCGTTATGAAACGGATATATATTGCGTTGAGTGTTTTGCTGATCTGCCAGGGTCCGGCCGGACCTGTACGCGGCGAAAACGACGAAACGGTCACAAAAGTAATAGAAAAGCTTGAAGATGCCCCGGCACGCGGGCGCAGACCGCTGAAGGATGCCTTCGAGCAGTTGCCAGAAGGCTGTAAAATAAGAATCACAGTAGATCGGTTTTTTGACCAGGGTCACAGCACGAGTTCGGGGCTCTTCGAGCCTTACGTCAGTTCTTTTGTGCCGGTCAACGCGGAAGGGAAAGAGGACGGTGTTCAGAGGTTTCTCGAGACCAACCAGCGCGTCTCAAAGACCGTGACCTGGAAAGAAGGCGTAAAAGACGGACCGGAGTGCGTGTATAACGTGTGGCCGAGGTACAAGAAAGCGGAAGTGCCCTGGGTAAAGGGAAAGATTGAAGGGACGAGGAAGACGTTTTATGAAAACGGGAATGTGCGCTCGGAGACGCCTTACAAGGACGGGGAACCGCACGGGCTGGCGAAGAATTATTCGACGAATGGAAGGGTTACCCGGGAATGCACCATGAAACAGGGAGTACGGGACGGCAAACTGGTTGATTACTGGCCCAGGACGGCCCAGCCCAGGCGCGTAATCACCTACGACATGGGGAAAGTGCAGGGCATCGTCAGGGAATTCTATGAAAACAGCCAGCTTAAGCGTGAAGTTCCGTTCGAGAACGACACAATGCACGGGGAGGAAAAGAGGTTTGAAGAGAACGGTGAACCGGCCCGGTCGAGGTACTGGATAAACGGCGACCTTGTATCGAAAACCGAGTTTGAACTGAAATCCGAGTGAGAGAGCGAGGAAAAGAAATGCACTCTTTAATCAGAACAATAATCGCATGGGCTTTTATCGGCGCGGGTCTCGCGGGAACGGCCGCGGCCGATAACTGGAAAAACATCACGCCCGAAAGCGAACCCGGGCTTGCGGGCAGGGAAATCCAGGTTATGGAGACCATAGGGGACGAGCTCTGGATAGGCACCCTCTCCGGGCTCAGCCGTTACAGGGGCGGCAAGTTCGAGGTAATGAAGGCCGTTCAAATCAAAAAAAAGAGAAAATGGGTCAAAAAAGACGGAAAGCGGAAACGCGTGGTGGAGGAAGTAAAAGAGGTCAAGCCCGCCAAGTACCAGGCTTGGGGCGTGGTTAAAACCGGTAAAGACCGTTACCTGGTGGGGACCAACAGGGGGCTGTTTACGCTTGATGGTGACACGTTTCTTGCCCAGGTGCACGTGAGCGGGACGGTTTCACCCGTAGCCGGATTCGGAGAGAAGTCGATGTGGGCCCTGGCGAAGCGGTCCGATACCGAGGAAAACGCCGTTTACAGGAAAACCAACGGTGAATGGAAACCCGTTGAAACGTTTTCCGGCAAAAGGGTGGCCGACATGTTCCGGACACGCGACGGGAGAATATGGGTCGTCATAGACGGTAACGGCGTGATTGCCGCCGATCCGGCGCGGGAGCCCGATGAATGGGTCCATTATCAGAAGGGTATGAATATCAAGTCCCTTTTCATGGACAGCCGGGGGCGTGTCTGGTGCGGGTTCTGGAACAGGGGTATCGCCGTGCTGGACGGGAACGCGTGGACCACATATCTCGCGCACGATATAAGCGACTCCGCCGTTCTGAAGATCACGGAGGACAAGGCCGGCAACATCTGGGCCGCGACGAACGCCGACGGACTGTGGCGGTACGACGGGGAGGGGTGGAACAGTTATCTCAAGGACGAGGGCCCGGTCAACCTGTTGTACGCGGCTTCGGACGGAAAGGTATGGGCAAGCACGCAGATGAGGGGCGGCCTGCGGTTTTTCAAAGACAGGGAGTGGCACGTTTCGCTTGACAGCCCTCTGCCGATGCGGTGCATTGTTGAGTACAAGGGCGCCCTGTGGGCGGGCGGCGTGCTTGACGGTCTGCACGTAAAGAAAATGTAGCCTTCAGGAACCCGGCGAAGCCGAAGGTATGAAACAGGAGAAAGAACATGAGTGACGCAGAACAAACCGCGGGCGCCGCGGAGGAATTCCGTAAGATTATCGATAAGGTCAAGCGAGAGATACACAAGGTGATAGTGGGGCAGGAAAGACTCGTGGATCTGACGCTTCAGTGTATTTTCTGCCAGAACCACGCTCTGCTGATGGGAGTGCCGGGTCTGGCCAAGACTTTACTGGTCTCCACGATTTCCGAGGTTATCGGCGTGAATTTCAGGCGCGTTCAGTTCACACCCGACCTGATGCCTTCGGACATCACGGGCACGGAAATCATTCAGGAAAACGCGGAGACGGGAAGGCGGGAATTCGTTTTTGTAAAGGGCCCCGTTTTTTCCAACATGGTCCTGGCCGACGAAATAAACCGTACGCCGCCCAAAACGCAGGCGGCCCTGCTTGAGGCCATGCAGGAAAAGCAGGTTTCCATAGGCAACATGAAGTACCAGCTGGATCTGCCGTTTTTCGTGCTTGCAACGCAGAACCCCATAGAGCAGGAAGGCACGTACAATCTTCCCGAAGCCCAGCTTGACAGATTCATGTACAAAATCACAGTTACCTATCCTCAGACCGACGAGGAAATAGAAATCCTTCGCCGGACTACCACCAACTACAGCGATCCTCCTCAGAAGGTAATAGACGGCAGTGATATTCTTAAATATCAGCGGATTGTGCGCGAAGTACTGGTACGTGAAGACATTTACCAGTACGTTGTACGGCTCGTTCAGGCTACGCGGGTAAGCGAGGACTACTGCCTGCCTTATTCCAAGAAGTGGCTGTCGTGGGGTGCCGGGCCGCGCGCCTGCCAGAACCTGGTTCTGGGCGCGAAAGCCCATGCATTTTTCAACGGGCGGCCGCATATAACGACGGCGGATATCCAGGCGGTTGCCAAGCCGGTCCTGCGCCACAGGATTATAGTCAACTATGCGGCCATCGCGGAGAACATCGATTCCGATACCGTTATAGAGGAAATCCTTTCTTCCGTGCCCGAACCGGCGGAAGCAGCGGCTTGAATCGTATATATATTCCAGCGAAAGGCGCGTGGTTGCTGAATGACGGCTCAGGCGAATCACCAGATTGAAGATATTCTCCAACCCGAGGTAAGGGACTCTCTCAGGGGGCTGGAGTTTTTCGCGCGCCGCGTAGTACAGGGTATTCTGCACGGGGCCCACAAGAGCCGCCGCAAGGGCGTAAGCACCGAGTTCGACCATCACAAGAACTACCAGCCCGGCGATCCACTCAAGCATATCGACTGGAAAGTGTCCGCGCGTCACGACGAGTATTTCGTGAAGCGATACATAGAGGACACGGCCCTGTCGGTGAGGATAGTGGTGGACCGGAGCGGGAGCATGCTCCAGGATTCAGGCGGCCCGAGCAAATTCCTCCAGGCGGCGCGGCTGGCCGCCAGCATGGCGTACCTGATTCTTCGGCAGAGAGATTCCGTGGGCATGGTACTGGCCGCGTCCGAGGGGTTGTCGTGGCTTCCGGTTAGATCGGTGAATACCCACCTTGTGCAGATACTCAGTACGCTGGCGTCAGCCGCGCCGGCCGGGCCGGACAATCTTGAGAAGTGCCTGAAAGCCGTTTTCGACAGGGGGGCAAGACGGGGCCTGGTTGTGGTGATTTCCGACCTGATGTTCGAGCCGGAGCCTCCACAGCGGTTGATGGCACAACTGCAGGCGCAGGGACACGAAGTACTGCTTTTTCAGCTCAGGGATCCGGCGGAGGAGGATTTTCCCTTCAGCCGCTGGGTCCAGTTCGAAAACAGGGAAAATCCCGCAGTCAGGCACCGGCTGGACCCTGTTCCCCTCAAGAAGATATACCTGGAGGAATACCGGGCCCTTTTGAACGAATGGAAGACATGGGCGGCCAAGCAGAACATTCATTTTGTTACGTTCCGCACGGATGAACGCGTGGAGACAATGCTCTCTGAATATCTGTTGTACCGCACGGAGGTAGCGGCGAAACGCTGAGAGCAATGAGTTTTGTTCATCCAGCACTTCTTTACGCTCTGGCGCTGGGCGCCATTCCCATCATCATCTATTACCTTATGCGGTTCCGTTCCCTCAAGGTGCCCTGGGGCGCCAACTATGTGCTGGAACGGGCGCTTGAACGCCTCAAGAAACACCTGTACCTCGAACAGATCATTCTTATCGCGCTTCGCGTGCTGGCGCTGGCGGCGCTGGTCACGGCATTCGCGCGTCCGATCACGCGGGCGGCCACGGCCGCGTTGACCGGAACGGGAGTGCATCGTGTCCTGCTGGTGGACGGGTCGTACAGCATGCTGGCCGGGGAAGGAAAGAAGACGCAATGGAGAAAGGCCGGGGAAGTTATGAACAAACTCACCGCGACGTGGGGCCGCGGCGAGAAATGGTCATTATGTCTGGCGGGAAGGGCTCCCAGGTGGATTGTCGGGGACGCGCCGGTTGAGAGCGCCGAACAATCCGCTGAAATCATCGAAAGCCTTGAGCCGGAGGAAACGGGCATCTCGCTTGCGGCGGCGCTGGAGGAAGTACTGAACCGCGTGGGCGGCCGTAAGACGGAGATATACATTGTCGGGGACGACCAGGCTGTTTCGTGGAGAGGCATGGATAAGGTGGAAATACCCGCGGGGGGCGATCTCACTTTCTACTGGGTCAACGTCTCGACGGCCGACCGCGAGAATGCCGCGGTAACAAGGGTGGAGGTAAGCCACGAACGGGTACTGGCGGGCCACCCGTGCCGGGTCTTTGTGCGGGTAAAGAATTTCGCCGAAACCCCTGTAGAAGACCTGGAGGTGGACATAATGGCGGGCGGCAGGCATGCTTCGAAAAAGCGGCTTTCGCTTCTGCCGGGCCAGGAAGCATGGGCCCATGCCGATATAAGATTCGAAGAAACCGGGTCCCATTACGTGAGCGGACGACTGGCCGATGACGTGCTTCCCTACGACAACACGATGTCGGCCGGCCTGGAGGTAACTGACGGGCTGTCGGTGCTGGTTATCAGGGACCCCGCGAAAAGCGGGAAGTTTGATTCTTCATTCGGTTTTCTTCAGCTCATGGCGCAGGTTTCAGAACGCATGGAGCAAAGCGGCGGAACATATTCCAGGCGGGCCCGCTTCGAGGTCCTGCCTCCCTGCCCGCCGGATTGTCCCGGGGAGAAAATGCGCGAGGCGGATATCGTGATAGTGGACGGCGGATCGTCGCTTTCCGCGTCCCTTGCAGAGAAGCTCCACGGGTTTGTGCGGTCCGGGGGATGCGTGCTTCTTGCCCCGGACGACACGGTCAATTCCGGATCGTGGAACGATATCCTGGCCGGAAGCGGAATTATGCCGGCGCGTCTGGGTCCACTGCACGTTGAGCCGCTCGGCGGCGAGGAGTTCCAGCAGTTGTCCCGGAGCGGATTCAAAACGGCACCCCTCCGTTCCTTTGAAACGATGGACGACGGGGACATAACGGCCGTCAGGTTCTATTCCTGGTTTGAACTGCGTGAACCCGCAGAGGACTGCGGCGTCCTCGCTTCCTTCAACGACGGCAGTCCGTTTGCTCTTGTTCGGGAACAGGGCATAGGCTCGGTCATATTGCTTGCCGCGGGGCTGAACTGCCGGAACAACAGTCTTATCGTGAGAGAGACCGGCTATGCGCTGGCGGCGCGCGTGCTGATGGCCGGGCACTCGGCCGGGATTTATCCGAGAACCGTCGCGACCGGCGTGCCGGTGAAACTCCGGCTGAAGGAGGAGAAGGCACCGGCAGGAGTACAGTTTGATACGGGCGGCGGCGAATCCAGGTCCATGAACGTGGAGAACACGTCATGGGGTCCCGTCGCCACGCTTCCCGGCGGCGCGGACCGGAGCGGCCACGCCTCGGTTCTGGTTGTGCGTACCGACGGTCACGAACGATTCTGGTACGGAATACAGGGCGCGAGAACGGATTCGGACCTCGCGCCGATGCAAGCGGATCTGAAAACGCGTGTCGTGGAAAAACTGGAACTGGCCGAAGCGGCTTCCTGGGACGAACTCAACACGATACTTGCTTCGTCGCGAAGGGGCAGGGAACGGTACGGATGGGTCATGGGGGTGCTTCTGGCACTGCTCCTGGGGGAGATGGCAATGCAGAGAAGATTTGTGTAACAAGGCAAAGGTAAAATGCGTCCGATAAGAGCAACAGAAATAGACCTGCAGTACGCCTCGGAAATTTCACCGTGGTGGCTTCTTCTGGTCATTCCGGCGGTTCTCGTCCTGGCATGGAGTCTTTACGGGAAGGAACGGGGCGTCCTGTCCGGCCTCAACGCCGTTCTTCTCCCCGCGTTGAGATACCTGATACTGGCGGGCATCGCTTTTCTCGCTTTCCGGCCAAGTCTTATACTTCGCGAAATCCTGACCTACCCGGGCCGGGTACTGCTGGTAATGGACGATTCGGAAAGCATGTCCGTGAATGACACTGGTCTGGACGAACACGAGGCCGTCCGCCTTTACCGGCGCCTGAGGGGACCAGTGGAGGGTGTGCCCCAGCCTCTTGCCGACCTGGCGGAAACGGTGCGGGGCGTCGAAATGCGCCTGAGACGCTACCAGCCGCTGTCCAGAACGGGAGACAGGAAGAAAGACTCTTTCTGGGAGAGGACCGAAGAAGTGCAAACGGCCGTGGCATCGGACTTTGAAAAAATTGCCGGGGATGCCGGACAGAGCGGCGGCACCGTGGAGGGGGCCGGAACCGAGGTCGAAGAGGTGCTGGATTCTCTTGAACTCCTGCGGGTCCGCTGCAATTCCCTGTTCACCGGCAACAGGCACGCGGGCAGTCGGGTATTCGATTCCGTATGCGCCGATCTCGCGGAAGTGGAACTTCAGTTCCTGCGCCTGCAGGCCGCGGCCGACGACGCGGCTGGAACCAGAGGACGCCAAGCTCTCATGGAGGCTGTGCGCGAGATTCGCGGGACGCCGAGGCTGAACCTGGCGGCGGAAGCCCTTGCGAACATACGCGAGGAACTGCCGAAGCATTTCCCCGGCCAGGCTTTCAGGCTTGTCAGTATGATGGAAGGCAAGAGAACGTCGCTGGCCGAATTTGATTTTGAAAACGTTGAGGCCAGAAAGGGCGAAACAGATATTGTCGGAAGATGCCGTTCCCTGCTGACCGAAGAAAACGATTTTCCGGTTACGGCCGTGGTCGTGATTTCCGACGGGCGGGACCTGTCTGACGAAAAACCTGAATCTCTCACGCAAACCGCTGTGCGGAAACGCGCCCCCGTATACGGGGCAATGGCCGGGGACACCGCGGAACCGAACGATGTGGCGATAGTCGGCGTTGTCGCGCCGCCGTACGCCTTGAAAGGCAGGGAGGCCGCTTTCCGCGTCCGGCTTAAAACTGCCGTACCTGAAAAGAGCCCGCTTTCCGTTCGAATCCGGCGCGCGACGCAGGTGGTTTCCGAAAAGAAGGTCACCGCCGCCGACGGATATATGGAACTTGTTCTCCCGGTGAGTCCGGCGGAAACAGGACTGTTCAGGTACAGCGCCGAAGTTGAGTCGGAAACGGAAGAAGTTGTTCCCCGACGCAACAACGCCGTCGATTTCTGCGTGGGAGTACGCGAAGAGAAGATCAGGGTTCTGTTTCTGGATTGGAAGCCGCGGTGGGAAACACGGTTCGCTCTGAATATATTCAGACGCCTCGATTACGTGGAACTCAACGACATTATAGTACTGGCCGGGGAAAAGGGGAAACTTGTCCGCGGAAGCCGGAAGGGCACATGGCCGCAGGACATGTCCGCCCTGCGGATGTACGACCTGTTGATCCTGGGCGAGATTCCGCCTGATCTTCTGGGCGCAGAAGAATGGCGCTGGATCGGCGACTTTGTGAGTAAGGAAGGGAAGAGCTGTTTCCTTCTGGGCGCCGGCGCGGCGGAGGCGGCCTCCGGGGCGCTGGGTGAGGATTTCATACCGGTAAACCGGCAGGCAGAAGACATGGTGAGCCTGGATGATATGTGCCTGACGGGGGTGGGCGCGCTGCAGCCCCTGACGAGGCGGCTGTCCGTCGAAGTGGAGACTGAAGAACAGAAAGAAATCGCGGGCCTCTACCCGCAGGCCCATGCGCTTCTGCTGGACAGACCCGGAGGAAGAGCCGTGTTGTCGGTCCGTTACGCGGGTGAAGGCAAGATTGCCTGCCTCGAAAGCGAAAAGCTGTGGAAGCGGCTTAACCCGTCGGCGCTGGCGGCGCACGGGGCACTTTACGTCAACCTTGCGGCCTGGTGCGTGGACGCCGATACAATGTACACGGAGGGGAAGGCCAGGGAACTGCTTCTCGAGTCACACGTTCTGACTACGCGCCAGGGAATGCAGGTGTGGATCCCCGGGGTCCCTACGAATACCGTGGTGGAGGCAGTTGCAGGCCGTGAAACGGTTGCCCGTTCGAACGTTGAAAAAACAAGGCCCGGCGCCGCCCTCGGCAGGGCGGTGTTCAACACTCTGCCCGCCGGGACCATTCGCGTTCGCGTCGATGGAGATCAGGCCTCGGAAACCGAACCCATTGAAGTGGTTGAACGGTATCCCGAGATGCACTATTTCGCGAGAAAGACCGCGGACATCGCTCGAATATGCTCGGACACGGGAGGAAAGACGGGGTCCTTTGCCGATATACTGCGTATCCTGTCCGGGACGGAGCCCAAGCAGAGAATAGAGAAAAAAGAGGAAATCTTCCGCCTGTGGGATTCGGGAGTGGTCCTGGCGCTGATCGTGATGCTGATAACCGTGGAATGGGTGTGGAGAAAACTGGCAGGACTTGTTTGATATGAGGCTTCAACTGGACAATCTGCCCGAACCGGTAGCAAAACGCTTCAGGGAGTTCTACCGCCGCAAAAGGCTGTATGAGCTTTTGAGGGTTGTCCTTTCGGCGGCCGCCGTTTACCTGCTTCTCGCCCTGGTGGTGATACACCTGGACAGGTTCCTGTTTCTTGAGCGTTCCACCCGGACGGTGCTTTCCGGAATCGTGCACGCCGCGGGAGTAATTTACACGATTGTGCTCCTGGTCTTTTTCGGAGTAAGACGGGCCAGCCTGAGACGCGTCGCCTACGAGCTGGAAAGCCGTATGTCTCCGGATGTTTCAGAGCGTTACGTTACCCTGGCGGATATGAGCGGGGGCGGCAGGACGGAGGCCGAATCGAAGGTGCACGCCGCGCTCATGGCACAGCTGGAAAAGGAAACCGCCACTCACAGTGTTTCGTTTATCGGGTCGAAGCTTGTGCTGGACAGGCGGTTCCGGGTTTTGGGCTGGATAACGGCGGCTGTGCTGGCTGTGTATTTTTTGATGCTGGCGGCGCCGGGATATCAATTCCCCCTCATGCTTCAGCGTTTTTTCACGCCGGGAGCAAACCTGCCCAAGCCGAGTTTCGTGCGTGTTGAAATAACTCCCGAGTCGCCCGTTGCAGGCAAAGGCGGCGAGGTCGTGCTTCAGGCAAGGACCCGCGGGGAGGTGCCGCGGGGACTGCGGTGGCTTTTCGATCTCATGGGCGCTTCCCAGAGCCGCTGCCTGATAACACTCTCTAGTGTTGGCGGGGAAAAGCCGGCTGAGGACGGCGAAGTGCATACCATGAACCGCATACAGCGTACGCTGTTCGTGTTCTCGAGAACGGACCTGCAGGAAAGCTTCAGGTTCTCCGTGAGGTGCGCCGACGCGCAGACCGCCATATACCTGGCCGAAGTAGTGGCACAGCCCCGTATCACGGGCATCAGCCTCAGGATCACCCCGCCCGCCTATACCTCCCTGCCGGAGCGTACGGTCACAAACGCGGCCGGAGCGGTACGCGTATATCCCGGGAGCAAGGTGGAAACGCGGTTTACCGTGGACCAGGACGTACCCACAAGGCAAATCATAGTAAACGATAAAAAGGAAGAAAGGCCGGAGTGGTACAGGGAGGAACGGGAGGGGCGTTATTCCTTTGAATTCAGGCAGGATGTCGAGTTCGAAATAAAGGTGGTTAACGATCGGGGTTTCGCGAATATCGAACCGGCCAGGTTTGCCCTGCGCGCCCGGCAGGACCAGGAACCGGCGGTGCGCCTGGATTATCCTTCGGGTGATTTCTCCAGCGTTCCGGGTGAGCTGGTCCCCGTTCAATTCAGAGTGGAAGACGACCTCGGCATAGAGAGCGTCTTTATTCAGTACGTGCTGAATCCGGAACTGGACGACACCGCGTCTTTCAGGGAAATACCCGTAGAAATACCTGAAGGCGAAGTAAAAAAAGCCCGCCTGTCTTCCACACTTGATCTCGGGGCGGCCGCCGCCGTTCCGGGAGATAACATTCTCATGATAGTCAGGGCGCGGGACTCAGCCGGCAATGACGGGGAATCGCGGCCTGTGAATATTCATGTCACCGCTTTTGCCCGCGGCGAAAACGAGAGACGAAGGCTCATAGTGCTTGAATTTCTGCGTGAATCATTCGCCCGCGCCGCGGCCGCCGTACAATCCGGGCCCGGGGGAGGCGTTGCCATCGAGGGGGGCGTCTACGAAGAGATTCTCAAGCAGGCCGGCAACATGTCCATTTCCCTGGATGAGAATGCGTCGATGACCTCACTGCTGGAATTAATGGAGCGCGAACATCACTTCACGGATCTGCCTCGACACAAGGAGGACATGCGCATGCTCGCCGGCCTTGCGCGGTATTCAGCGGCGGGTGAAAGCCCGGAATCGATCAGGAAAAGACTCGCGGCGGTCGCGGGAGTGATTCCGTCACTGACGGTGTTCAGGCAGGCCAGGAACCTCACGTGGCGTCTCTTCGGGCTCGGGTACGAAATTGAAAGCATCGGGAAGAGAATGGACGAACTCACGGCCGACCGGGAGCGCGTTGAAAGGGAACGCCGGAGTATTGTTTCGCGTTTCCTGCGCGAGACGGTGTCCGCGGCCCGGAAAGACGAAAAGCTGAAACAACTTGGAAAAGAAGTCCTGGAGTTGAAGGAACAGCAGTCGGACGTGCGGGAAAAGCTGGATTCGATAAGGCGTAAACCGTCACCCGACGGACTGCCGGACGCGTTGCGCGGCACGGGCCTGATGGGACCCGAGGCAATCGATGAAGAGGAACAGCCCGAGCCGTCCGACAAAGAGATAAAACTGAACAGGGAAGTGGTACAGCTGGAAAACCGGATCAGGGAAGCGACCCGTGAAATAACAGAAGGCGTCGAAAAGATCGCCCGTTCGTCGGCCCCGGAAGAAAGGCAGGGTTTGAGACTTCTGGACGTTAATTCTCTTGTGAGGTTTGCCGTCCGTTCGAGTGTTGAAGCCGTTGCCGGGGACAACCCCGATACAGCCGTCCGCAGACTGACGGGCAGGTACCTTCAGTCGGTCAAGAGCAGAAAGGGCACGCGCGAGGAAGCAATGGACCGGCGCACTGCGCTTTACCTGGAAAGCGTGCAGGACGTGGGAGACGCGTTGATCGAACTGGCCGACCGGGGAGCCCGGTTTGACGGTGAACGCATCAGGGAACTCCAGGGCAACCTGGTGTCGTCGGTTTACGTGGTCGCGCGGGCAAGTGAAAGCCTTGGCAAGAGACGTCACGGACTGGAAAAGGTAAGAGAAAATCTCGACGTGATACTGAAAGAAGTCGTTCCGGAACTCCCGGACCTGGCGCCGGTTGAGACGCAGGCAAGGAAGCGGCTGGTGTCGGCGTACAACGGGGTGCTGGAATCCGCGGCCCGGGCCAAAATGGAAAACTCCGGAAAATGGCTGAGATCCGATATGGAACTGGCGGGGCGCAATCCATTTGCCTGCTTCGGATATTACGCGCTGAGACTGCGGATTCTGAGCGACCTCCGCGCCGTGAACAGGGACAGGGTTACCGACATTTCCGCGGTCCCAGGCGCCGAAGAGGAACGCAGGGCAATGCGGATGCTGGCGTTTGAATGGGAATTGGCGGATGTGCTGGAAGTGGAAAGAATATCGGACCGGGAAAAGGCGCTTGCCGCGGCCCTGATCGCGCTCGAAGCGGTGCAGTACCTGGATTTCTCGAACAGTTCGGCTCTGGAAGAATGCCGGAAACGTGTCCGGCAATACGACTCGGCGGGCCCGACGAGGCTCCCGGCCGGATCCCTTGGCAGTTTGTGCGACCTCGAAAGAAGCGGCCGTTCGTTGGAAGAAGCCGAGAGTATGATTGCCGGGGCCTGGCGCCGGGATATTTCTCTTCCCGGAACGGTGGAGCGCCTGAAGTCGCTGGCGGAAAAGATAGAGGCGACCGTGGCGAAATTCAGGTCCGCAAAACGGGCCCTGACCGAACAGAGCGGCGATTACGTCCGTTCCCTGCGGTCTGTTCTCTCGCAGGTCCGCCGGGACGCGGAAGAAGCCGGAGAGATAGCGGATATTCTCGGTATAGAGCTGGCTTACCTGAGAAGCGGGGAAAAACAGGAGGAACGCGAAAGAATGTTCCTGGCTCTTCGCGAACGTATCGGGAGGTATCGAGTGCAACGCGGAAGACCGCTGGCAAGGCTCGAAAACATGGCCGGGGGACAGATGAGCGCGAGCGACCTGCAGACCGCCGGCATGGAAATCGATGTGTTGAGCAGAAACCACAACAACCTGAGACAGGGCCTTGTCCGGCTGGTGGAGGATTTTGAATCGGGCGCGCTGGCCCAGGCGCAGGAGAAATATCCTTTGCTCAGAGAGTTTGACGATACCCGCCGCCTTATCGGCATAACGGAGGAACTTGCTGGTTCCGACAATCCGGGAGAAGTCGCCGACCGGTTCCTGGAAGCGTTCCCGGAGGCGGTTGTGCAGTTTATCGCGGCACGAATGCCCCTGCTTATTTCGGCCAGGGACAACCTGGCTGAGTGCAGTACGATCCTGGACGCCAGGAGGCCGGACGTTAAAAAGTACGGCGAGACGCTGAAAAAGGCGGAGACCGCCCTTGAATCTTTCCGTAAAACGGTCGGACTTTCCGGCGATGGGGAACTTCAGCAAAAGCTGACTGCTTCGACGCGGGAAATTCTCAACCGGATCAGCGACCTGGGCGCGGGCATTGAAGGGGACAGGATGGACATCAGGCGGCGGCAGTTCCTGGTTGTTGAGACCACAAAACAGGCTGAAGAACTGATCAGGATACTGGATTCGGCTTCGGCCATACGGCGGTTGTCGGGGAAGCTCAGGTTCCAGGGCGGACCGGACGATATATGGACCAGGGACAACAGGACCAGCGCTCTTTATTCGGCAAGGCGGCTGGGTAGACAGGTTTCTCATGCCCGGCACAGCGCCGTGATGGGCGTACTGTCAGCGCTGGAAAACCGTCCGCGCCCGGAGAAATTCGAATCGGCGTTCGGGTGGAGCCTGTTTGAATACCGGGTTGTGCGTTCACCGCTTACCGGGCCGGTGGTGACCATTTCAGTGTCCGGAGAGCGGGACGGAGAGGTGAAAAACCCGCTGAGGCTCTGGCTTATTCAACAGCTTAACGAAGCGCGGAAAGAGGCGGCCAGAGAAGATACACTGAAGCATTATGAAGAAGTGACCCTGGAATGGGTTGATTCAATGAAGGATTTTCTGAGGTACTGAAGCAATATGAAGAGCAAACTATTCATGCGCCTTGGCCTGTCCGTGTTCCTCGCGGCCGGTTCGGTCGCCGTCGGCGAAGAGAAACGGGACGCGGAATCGGCGATCAGGGCGGGCCTCAAGTGGCTGGCCGACAACCAGGTTACACGGGGAACGGAAGCGGGATCGTGGCCGTGCGAAAGACCGCAGTACAGACCGGCGGTTGCGAGCCTGGCCGGGCTGGCGTTTCTCGCCAACGGCTATTTTCCCCGAGACGGACGCTACGGCGAGGTCCTGGACAGGTCAATGGAATACGTCAGGGCGAGCATGACTCCCGACGGCTACCTCGGGCAGGGCGACCGATCGGGAATGTATATTCACGCGATATGCAGTCTTTTCGGCTTTTCCTACCTCGGCACTTCCGGGGACCCTGAAACGGAACGGGGACTCGCGGACTGGTGCAGGGAAAGCCTGCGCGTAATTGCGGACGCCCACGCGGTGAGGCGCCCTTCCGTAGCTCGCGGCGGATGGCGTTACACGCCTTATACCTCGGAAAGCGACGTTTCGGTTACGTCCTGGCAGTTGCTGGTACTGCATTCAGCGAGGCAATGCGGCTACTCCGTGGATGCCGGCATGCTTCATTCGGGGCTGGCTTACGTCAACAGCGCTTTCAGGGACCCGAAGGAGGACGAGCGGAAGGCGAATTCAGGTTTTCTGTACCGGCCCGGGGTAAGCCGCGAACCGGAACCGGCCGTGTCGGGCGTGGCCGTATTTATCAAGAGCCTTCTTGAAGGAGAACAGGACGATAAGACGCGAAAGACACTTGATTACCTCAAAAGATTTCCGCCCTCCTGGGGAGGCGAACAGTACAGCGGCTATTTCTACTTTACTCTCTTCTACATGAGCCAGGGCATGTTCCAGGTTGGGGGAGAAACATGGAGCGAATTCGCCGATGCCTCGCATCAGATTCTGATTGAGCACCAGGGCGGCGACGGAAAATGGCCTTTCCCGCCGGACAACACTCCGCAGAGCCGCCTCACGGGCGAGGCGTATCCCACGGCAATGGCCGTACTGGTGCTTTCGCTGGAGAAGCAGTACCTGCCGATGTACCAGCGCCAGAAGAGCCTGTATTAATCAAGCGGCCGGCGCGCCGTGGCGACTGAAGTAAAGGACAATGAAATGGAAAAAAAACTGCCCAATATCATAATATTCAACCCCGACCAGTGGCGCGGAGACGTCCTGGCGCATATGGGCAATCCCGGGGCGGTTACACCCAACCTGGACAGGTTCGCCGCGACGGAGGGAGTGTCTTTCCGCAATGCCTTCTGCCAGAACCCGGTATGCACTCCCAGCAGGTGTTCTTTCATGAGCGGGTGGTACCCGCACGTGCGGGGCCACCGGTCCATGGCGCGAATGCTTCATCAGCCGGACGACAACAACCTGCTCAAGCTTCTGAAAGACAACGGTTACACGGTGTGGTGGGGAGGCAAGAACGACCTTGTGCCCGGCCAGCTCGGCTTCGAGGAATACGCGGACGTCAAATACGCCAGGGGATACGGAGAGATACTCGATCCGGACGTAAAGCCTCCGGAACATCCCCTGTATCCGCCCGCCCGCCGCGAAGACTGCGCCGGCAACGGGGAATTCTATTCGTTCTACAGGGGCAAAATAGAAAAAGGTGACGCTCCCTATGCCAGGGACTGGGACTGGGCGAACGTTGAAGGAGCGGTGGATTACATTCGTAACTACAAGGACGAAAAGCCTTTGTGCCTTTTCCTGGCAATTGCCTACCCGCATCCGCCTTACTCCGTTGAGGACCCATGGTACAGCCTTATAGACCGCGGGAAAATTCCGCCGCGCGCCCCGGGGCCGGAGTCATGCCAGGGGAAGTGCGGCTTCATGAAGGCGTATCATGACCGCATAGAATGCGGGGACTGGCCGGAGGAACGGTGGAGAGAACTGAGAGGCGTGTATTACGGGCAATGCGCCCGCGTGGATCATCAGTTCGGCATGGTTGTGGACGCCCTGAAAGAAGCGGGCATGTACGATGACAGCGCCGTCTTCTTTTTTCCGGACCACGGCGATTTTACAGGGGATTACAACCTGGTCGAAAAACACCAGATCTGCTTCGAGGACTGTCTCACCCGCGTGCCGTTTCTCATCAAGCCGCCCGCAGGGGTTGCCGTTCAGCCCGGGACCAGGGAGGCCATGGTGGAGTTGATTGATTTCCCGGCGACGGTCGAGAACCTTACGGGACTCAAACTGCCCCACCCGCATTTCGGCAGGAGCCTGCTTCCGGTCCTGGCGGGCGGGACGGACAACCACCGCGACGCCGTGTTCTGCGAAGGAGGCAGGCTGGAGGAGGAAACTTACGTTGCATACGCGGACATGAGGAAGCCGCCCACTCCCGACGGCGTGTACTGGCCCAAGGTAAGCCTTCAGCAGGAGCGGCTGGAGTTCCTGGGCAAGGCGGTGATGGTGCGCAACCGGAGATACAAGCTGGTTAAGAGGCTTTACGAGGCGGACGAACTCTACGATCTGGAACGTGATCCCGGGGAGCTGAAGAACGTGTACGGCAAGCCGGAATACGAGGAAGCGCGGCGGGATATGGAGGACAGATTGCTGAAGTACTACCTGGAGACTTCGGACGTCGTGCCCTCAGGACATGACAACAGGGAGTAGACAATCGCAGCCCCGCGCCACGCAGGCCGGAACCCGGAGCACGGGAGGGGTTCGGCTCTGCCTCTGCGCTCCGTGTGTGCCCTGTAGCCCTGCAGCCCGCATCGCTGGCGGCGTACTGGAGGTACTGTAGCGCCGCTTATCCGCGATGCAAGAAGAGCAGAGCAGGAGAGGGACTAAGTGTAAGGACTAGGTGTAAGGACTAATAGATTAGGGCTAAAGATTAAGGCGAAAGATTAGGGAAACAAACTCAGAACCCTTAATCTTTCGCCCTAATCTTTAGCCTTAATCTCCCCCTCTGACCTCTGACCCGACCTTCGGCGTATATTGCTGAAATCCGTGGTTGCTCCCATGCTCATCTCGAATCCCGCACCCCTCCCCTCAGAAGTGCGCCCATGAGATTGCTGTAGTTATCCGTCCACGGCCCGGGCAGGTGTGCCGGCGGGGCGGCGTTCCAGTGGTAGCGCTCGACAAGTGTCCGGATTATTTCGGCGTCGCGTGTTACCGCCATCCACGAAGTGTAATCCGCGTCCGGCGGATCCGCGAACGTGGTTTTGCCCGCCGCGCGCAGACCGCAGGCAAGGGCGTTGCTGAAAACTACCGGCTTCAGGGAAAGAGCTTTGTTGGAAACGTGCAGAAGAAGAACGCCGCCGGAATCCAGTTTGCGGAAATACTCACGGAACGCGTCGACGGTTATCAGGTGCACGGGTATGGAGCCGCTGTTAAAGGCGTCCACCACGAGGACATCCAGACTGCCGTCGGGCCTTTCTCTTAAACGCCTTCGTCCGTCGCCGACTACGAAGCGTATTTCAGCGCCGTTTTTACGGCCGCGGTCAAGATAGCCGAAGTATTTTTCGGCAATCGGTATGTTGTCGGGATCAAGCTCGTAAATCGTCAGCGTCTGGCCTTTGGATACGTAAGCGGCCAGCGCTCCTGTGCCCAGGCCGATCATGCCTATTTTCTCAAAATCAAAAGGATCGGATTTCATAATTTGAGCGGCTGGAGTGCGGGGATGATAATAGGCAAGCGGGGTGGCGCTTCCGGGGCATCGGACGTATTGCCGGCCGTGCTGAGTGGTGCCGTGCTGGAGATAGCGCAAACCGTTCTTTTCATAAACTCTGTAAATTCCATAGTAATTCCGCTTTAGCATTATCTGATTGCCGCCGGCGGAGAGTACTTCAGTCCAGTTGGAAAAGACAGTAATTGCCGCCAGTACTATTGCAAGGCGGCTGAAGGAATGCAGAACCCCAAGCACGGAAAATGCCACGGGCAAAGCGGCGGAAATCAGCAGGAGGTTTGCAGGCAGGGCCTCGGGCGCAAAACGGACCCACAGGAACGGTACGGCAAGAAGCCCCGCCGCGGCGCCCGCGACGCAGAGAACAGTAGTCCGGGTTCGCGGCGCTTTGCCGCTTCCGTTGCCCTCGGCCGAGGCGAGAAAGCCCGCGGCCAGCGCCAGCGAGAGAGGATATTCGACGAGCGCCTGGCTCACAACCGGGACGATCCAGGTAACAGTAAATGATCCCGCCACTCCGCCGAACGCTATGGCGAGGTAATACGTGGTAAGATGCCCTTCGCCGGCGGGTCTTGAATCTGAAAGGGTATTGGCCGTATTCAGGCACAGGACCAGCAGTATCAGGAGGTAAAGCGGCAGAGTAAGGTGCAGGGGCACCATCAGCCGCAGTTGAGATGTAAGGTAAAGCGTCATTCCCAGAAGCAGCGACCAGGGGAAAAGTTTTTTCAGCCACGGGGGGCGCCAGCGCTTGTGCTTGAAAGCGACGGCGAAAGCCCCCAGGAAGACACCCAGGGGCAATACCCACAGCAGGGGCACCGAAGCCAGGTCGAGCGTAAGCACGTTGGTCACTGCCACGAACGCCGCGCAGGGAGCCGCGCTGAGCCCAAGCCACCGTAAAATCCTGCCCGCCCCCGGACCCGGTACGAGTTGCGCGGGTGTGGGGGCCGACCTTTTTGCCAGCCTCGCCGTCTTCCATGGAAAGCAGAGAAAGTGCAGGGGAACGAGCAGGGCATACGCCGTCCACCACAGATCGGCCTGCTCGCTGAGGGAAAACATGGGCTCTACGACAAACGGGTATGTTACAAGCCCCAGCATGGAGCCCAGGTTCGATGAAGCGTAGAGAACATAGGGATTTGTCTTGCGCTCAAGGTCCGAGTGGGACAGCCACCGCTGGAGCACGAGACTTGTGGTGGAAAGCGCCATGCAGGGAATTCCAACCGACACCAGGAGCAGTGCGAATACCGAGGCGGTAAGCGGCACGTCCGCGCTGGCGGGGTTCCATGATTCGAACCCGAAAGGCATCATCAGAAGCGGCAGAATTACCAGGAAACAGTGCAGTTTTCCGTAGTTGAAAACTCCGAGTCGCCGCTGGACAACGTGGGCGTAAAGGTATCCGGCCAGAAGAATAGTCTGATAAAACACCATTGCGGCGCCCCAGACAAGGTAGCTTCCGCCGAAAAGCGGCAGAATAGCCTTTGAGGACACGGGCTGAATCGAGAAAAGCAGAAAGGCGGACAAAAAAGCCGCGATGTAGAAGGCCCCGGTCTTCATTCTCTGTTTATTCGCGGTCCGGTATTTTTCCTATCCAGTAGCCTCGCGCTGGAGAGATCCACTTCAGCCCGGGTACGTGAGGCGGACGCGAACACCCCGGCCCGAGTGCCAGGCAATCCTCCGGTGTCATTCTTTCAACCAACGGAGCGTAGGCCGCAGGCGAGTTCCCGCCGGTCAACCTGATAGCGCGGTAAGTCCGCAAGAGCTCTTCCGGCATCATGGTGGGCTCGAAACCCGCGACGTATCGCCAGTTCGCTTTTGGGTTAGCGTAGAATGTAGTGTAAAAGAGCGTCATGTTCGTGTTGTAGAATACACCGCCTTCCCCGGGGAGGGCCTCGGCCATACCCGGATTATCGGCAGAAAGAAAGGAAAGGCGCGTACTTCGAGTCCAGCGTCTTGAGAAATCCGCGGTGGTTGAAACGTACAGGGCCCCGGCGGCCAGCACGGCCGTAATCGCGCGTGCGGGTGAAAAACGATTTGTTCTGCTTTCGAGTTCATCGTGGACAACCAGCGATATCCAGATTATCGCGGCGGGCATTCCCCAGTCCGACCAGAACCTCGACACGTACTGGCCGAGTATCCATCCGGTACCGGCAAGCCATAATACGGGATCGCGTGAGAGTTGACCGGCATGCACGCGTCCGGTCGCCGTTCGCCAGCCCGCAACCATGAGAACAATAATGGCTACGGCTATGTCCGGGGGCGAGGACTGGAATTCTTCGGCCAGTACGGCCTGGTCCGGGGCGTGCCCCAGGGCCCGTAAACCGTGCACAACTGACTGCGTGAGGAGCATGAGAGGATGACCCGTGAGTGCGGCTCCCAGGATTGCGCCCAGGGCCAGGACGATTCCCAGGCGCAGGGCGGAGCGGAACCTCCGTGCGGCGACAAAGCAGATCAGAGGCAGGGCAAAAAGGTACCAACTGCAGTGCATCCATGTTGCCGCAGTCATCCCGGCCGTGAGGGCCGTGAGCAGGGCCCACGGCGACCGGCGGGACTCCAGGCGCCGTGCGCTCAGGCAGATGACGAGCAGTACGGCGACGCTTACGAGGAAAGGCCGGCCGAGCATAAGGCGCATGGTCCATCCGGGCCGGGCCGAGACTGCTGTCAGCAAGGCAATCATCCACGCTTCGGGCCGTTTCATGCTCAGGGCGGGTAAAGCGCAGGCAACCAGAAAGAGCGCGGTCATCGAAAAGACGGCCAGCGGCTCGGGACCGTCCCGGGTCAATGAGTGCACAGCCCGCAGGACGGAATGCCAGCCGGGATGGCTGTCTGTTTCAATATCTTCCCGCAGAATAAGTATATCGCTCCAGTCCCTGCCGGATACGACTTTCGCGGAGTGGCGCATGACGTCGTCGGCCGGCAGAAATCCCATGCTGACGATGCGCAAAGGTATCAGGAGGAAAACAAGCAAGGCTGCACCGAGAACGAAGAGCGGTACGAATCTGTGATTCATGTCGTTAATTTCCGAGTTATTCCGGATACGCTCGTGACGACTTACCGCGGGAATAGTAACGAAACAGCCTCGCGCACACAAGGGCGGACCGACGCACTACAGTTTCGTCCTTGTCTCCGACTGCAGTCTGTAATACCTGGCGTACTGGCCGTTTAAATCCATGAGTTCAAAATGCGTTCCCTGTTCAATTATTGTTCCGTCTGACATGAAACAGATCCTGTCTGCGTTGATGATTGTACTGAGTCTGTGGGCTATTACGAAACAGGTTTTGTTTTCCATGACTCTGGCAAGCGCTTCCTGAATAAGCGCTTCGGTTTCCGAATCCACTGACGACGTTGCTTCATCGAGAATAAGAATCGGAGGGTTCTTGAGAATGGCCCTGGCTATGGAAATTCTCTGCGCCTGACCCGCGGAGAGTTTAACTCCGCGCTGACCCACGTTTGTTTCATATTCTTCAACGAGGTCCCCGGCAAACGGAGCAACGTTTGCCTGCTCCGCGGCCCGTACTACTTCCTCGTGGGAGGCGTCGAGGCGCCCGTAAGTAATGTTTGCGGACAGGGTATCCGAAAAGAGGTAATCATCCTGCATTACAATGCCGATGTTGTTGCGCAGACAGCGAAGCTGTATGTCGTTTATGTTTACACCGCCGATTTTCACACTGCCGCGCCAGGTTTCGTAAAAGCGGGGCAGAAGGCGGGTGAGGGTGGTTTTTCCCGCGCCGCTCGGCCCGACCAGGGCTATTGTCTCTCCGGCGTTAATTTTCAAGTTGATTCCTTTCAGGATGGGCGTGTCCTGATAACGGAACCACACGTCGTCAAATTCGATGTCGGCTTCCCTCATTTCCGGCTCCGCGGCGGCGGATTTGTCCTGGATGTCGGGCCGGATATCCATGAAATCGAAGTATCTCTCCAGGCCGGTCATAAAACGGAAGAACTGTTCGTTAACGAGAAACAGAGAAAGAAGCGGGAACATAAGCCTCTGAAGGTACATTATAAACGCCGTGAGAGTGCCTACGGACATGATATCCGGCCTGAGTACAGCGATACGACCCCCGACGCCGACTGCTATCGTATAAGCTACCCCCAGTATGACGACGGAAAAGGGGAACAGCCACGACCACCAGTAAACTGCCTTCATGCGGCTGTCAAAATGGCCGCGGTTTTCCTTTTCAAACTTCTGCATTTCATGAATTTCGCGCACAAAGGACTGTATGATTCGCATGCCCGCAAAAGTTTCTTCCGCGCGGGCCGACATGTCCGCTTTTCTCTGGCGAACCGACCTTTCGGCGCCGAACATTCTGCGGCATATAAACGCGGCGCCCGCGGCAATCGTGGCTATTACGGCAAGACAGGCGAGCGCGAGCATCGGGTTGAGAGTAAACATGACCACGGCGGTCAGCACTATCATGACGGCGTTCTGCACCCACGTTTCCGGCGTGTGGTAAAGCGCTTCTTCGCCCCGGTTCAGGTCGTCTATGAGCCTTGAGACGAGCTCGCCTACCCGGATGTTGTCGTGAAACGAGAAGGAAAGCTTCTGCAGGTGCCAGTAAAGATTGTTCCGCAGATCGTAGGTAATGTTCTGGGCAACGAGATGGCCCCAGTAATGCCGGAACCATTCCAATACGGCAACCGCGACGAAAATGGAGAAAAGCAGTAAGGCGGAGTTCCTGATAAGCGGCAGGTCTTTACCCGCAACGCCTTGATCGATAATGCGCCTGATAAGGAGGGGCGGGATTATCAGGAGAAACGCGAACAGCACGTGCATTATCCATATGCCGTAAAACTTTTTCCTGCGCGAGGATAGTTCCTCGGCGTGGAACCTGCGGAGCAGGTTCAGTCCCTTCTTAACGGCCTGCCCGCGTCGCCCGGAATGTTGCCCCCGTGTTTCAGAAGCGTCCTTTTTCATAAGACTTCAGAGTCCCTTCGGAAGGGGAAAATCCTCAACCTTTTCCC
Organism: Kiritimatiellia bacterium; assembly: GCA_046483125.1. Taxonomy (GTDB): domain Bacteria; phylum Verrucomicrobiota; class Kiritimatiellia; order UBA8416; family JAWODU01; genus JAWODU01. The sequence continues at coordinate 5,146 of JAWODU010000122.1, read as the reverse complement.
GGACCGTTTCAAGGTTTTCCACCCTGGTGAATCCCATTGCCGCGAGTTCGGCCAGGGCCTCCTCAACCAGCGTTTCAGGAGTGGAGGCGCCGCTGGTGAGTCCGAGGGTGCGAAGATCCGCAAGGGGGAGCTTATGAAGTTCCCCGATGCCGGGCGCGAGGGCGGCGGGTCTGCCTGACGATAAAGCCGTTTCCACCAGCCTGCGCGAATTGGAACTGTTGGGAGAGCCCAGGACAATTACGTATTCAACGGCGGCGGCAAGCCCGCGGACGGCTTCCTGGCGGTTTTCAGTTGCGTAACAGATATCTCCTTCATCCGGTTCAGCAAGGTCCGGAAACCGGGCAAGCAGGACGTCCCGTACGGGACGGACGGACGAACGGCTGAGTGTTGTCTGCGTCAGGAAGGCGACGGGAGTACCGGAGGGTATCTTCACGGATTCGGCTTCTTCAGGATTTTCCAGCACAAACACCTTGCCGGGCGCTTCTCCGGCCACTCCCCGGACTTCTTCGTGGTTCCTGTAACCTGCCAGGAGTACGACATAGCCCTGCCGGGCAAACCGTCTTACTTCGGCATGCACCTTGTGAACGAAGGGACACGTGGCATCGATAACCGTAAACTTTCTTCTCGCGGCTTCTTTTGCGATACCGGGTTCCACCCCGTGGGCGGAAAAAAGCAGGACACTGCCTTCGGGCACTTCGCACAGAGACGACACGAAGCGCATGCCCCTGCTCTCAAGTTCGCCCACCACGTGTTCGTTGTGAACAATTTCATTGAGGCAGTATACGGGCTTGCCGAACCTGGAACATGCCGCCCTGGCCGCACGTACAGCCCGGCTCACGCCGACGCAGAATCCGTGCGGACGGGCGACTATTACTTTTTTTGTTTCGGCAATCATGCGCAGGCTCCGACAGGGAAAGACGGGATCAGAAGTAGCGTGTGATGGTCAGGCTGTAATAAGTTTTTTCGGTATCGAGTCCGGCGGCTTCCATGGCGTCGCTTATTTCCGAGTCCAGGAGGGAGGAGTATTCAACAGAAGGCGTAATCTCAAAACCTCCGCCCAGGGAAACAGGAGCGGAAAAACCTGCTTTGAAATCGACGTAAGACGACCCCTCGGGAACGAACTCTTCGCGCCCCGTGTCTTCATCCGACGGAACCGTGTAAACGGCCCGGGAGTAATCTTCGTCTGCCGCGCCGCAGGAAACGGACGCATCAACTGACAGCGTGTCAGAGAGCATGAAGCTGTGACCCAAAGACAGGGAAGCGTAGTAACCGTTTATTTGTCCGAAATCGTAGTAAACGCTGACCGCAGGGAGCCCGAATACGTTCAGAGCATAGTCCAGAAACAATTCATAGGTATCTCTTGGGTGCGTTTCCATTGTATCCCGGTAAATGTAGGCCACGGCGCCTGCTTTAAACAATTGAACACTCCCGCCGTACGTCCAGTCCCCGATCACGTCCACTCTGCGATGGCCGGCTGAGTCATCGTCATCCGTAAGATCGTATGTTCCCCAGGCGGCCAGACCGATGTTCTCTGAGTTTAACCTGATATAAGGCTGGATGCAGGGCTCGTCTCTGATGATTCTGCCGCGCCAGACATACGCGCTGGTAACCTCCAGGCTCGTGAACCCGTGAATCGTAATGCCGCGGTCCTTGTTGCTCTCGGGGGCCGCGAGCAGGCTCGTTGAAAGAAACAGGGGAAACAACATAAGAAAAGCTTTTGCAGTCTTCATCAGGACGATCCTTTCGGTGTTTTGCGTAAACAACAATGCATATTACAAGGTAACACCGACTCAATGCAAGCAGTCCGGGACGTGAATAAGGCTCTTTAATCTGCCGAAATGACGTGGTAAAGTTGCGGCATGCGTTACAGGGGGATTGTTTATTCGGTGTTAATCGTTTCCTGCTTCGTTGCCTTTCATTTTCTTGGGGTATTCGCAAGAGCCGAAAACGAGTCATTTCCCGCCGACACCGCCGCGCGTATTGAACAGATATGCTCGGACGTGGAAAGAATCCGCGGCCTCAAATTCAAAAGAAAAGTCGGTTTCGAGGTCCAGGGCATGGAGGAATTCCGCGAATACGCGGTGGAATCCTTCAAGCGCCAGATGAAAGAAGGCGAAGCCGAGGCCTACGTCGCGGGCCTCGTCAGGATAGGCGCCTTGAAGAACCCCGTGGATCTTATGTCCGTTCTTTTGAGTCTTGCCGAATCACAGGCGGCGGCGCATTATGATCCGTACGATGAAAAATACTGCCTGATAATGGCGGGCATGCCGCAGTTGTTTCTGGACGTAGTTTCTTCCCACGAGCTGTGTCACGCACTGCAGGATCAGCATTTCGACCTCGAGGAATTCGTTTACGACGACGAAACACTCGAAAACAACAGCGACGCGGAATCGGCGAGACAGTGCGTTATTGAAGGCGAGGCCACGCTGGTTATGACCATATGGGCGGTCATGTCCCAAATGTCCATGCAGGATACTTCGACCGCGGAAACGGCGGCTTCCATATCCATAGAAATGCAGAAATCGATGGACCTTGCCGGCATGTTTGCGTTGTCGGACTCCAGTATGCAGAGCATGGATGTCGACCCTGAGTTCATGGAGGAAGCCCGGAAAGAACTGGAAAAACTGCCGGTGTTTTTCGTGGAGACCCTTATTGCAGCGTATATCGAAGGGGCCGCAATGATTGACTACGTCAAAAAAAAGAGAAAAGGCTGGCGCGGCGTAAGCCGGCTTTATTCCGACCCTCCGGTTTCAACCGAACAGGTTCTGCACCCGCGAAAACTCATGGATCCGAGAGACCGGCCCCGCGACGCGGAGGTGGAGGGCCTGGAAAAGCTCCTTCCGGAGGGCTGGCGCGTAACGGAGCACAATGTCCTCGGAGAACTCGGCATCAGAACATTTCTGAAAGTATGGGCCGAGGAACCGGCCGCGGAATCCGCCGCGGCGGCTTCCGCGGCGGCGGGATGGGGAGGCGACCGGTACTACCTCTGCGAGGACGCCGCGGGCGGGGACAGCCTTCTGGTGTGGAAAACGGTATGGGACACGCGCGCCGACGCCAGCGAATTTGTTACGGCCTACCGTATTCTTATCTCGCGGCGGTTTCCTCATCTGCGGAAGTCGGGCCGGTCAGAGGCCTCGGGGCGCTGGGTATACCAGGCATGGGAAGCCGGGACGGGACGTTACATCAAGGTTATGAGGGACGGCACGACAGTCGGAATTATGGACACCACTTCCCGCCCGCTACTGGATCTGCTGTGGAGTAATACCCCTGCCCGTTCACTTGAGTGAATGGCCGTCTACACTGCATTCGGGGTCCGCGCCCGCCGGATTTATCTTGTAAGCGCCTCCCGCGGGGCATGACGGAATCACGCCTCCGCGCAGGTACTCTTTGATCCATTCAGGATTCACAATGTCGCCGTCTTTAAGGTTTCTCTCAAGCGCCACCTGTGCCTTTGCCGCGTTTATCATGCGCAGGTTGTTGATGCAGGCATTGCGCCTGGCCTGGCCCCTGGCCTGCATGAAGGGATTTGCGCCTCCAGGGCCTGTGCCGGCATTCATCATCAGACCCATGAATGCCTGGGTACCGAGCATCTTGAGAACCGGCCCGGCCTCTTTCAGGGCCTTCAACTCGGCTATATCGATCCTGGTTACGGATACTCTGTCATTTCCCTCTTTCGTGCTGTAACCCGCTATTCCGCCGTCGGTCTCGGGCAGTATCGCGATCTGCCGGGGCTGAACCATGGGAGACAGACTTAACAGGCCTTTAATCAGTTTCAGGAGCGGCAGGGAGAAAGCCTCTGTCGGTTTTTTACGGAATTCCGGGAATAAAGAGCGGAAAGCCGGCATATCCGTGATGCTTTTGCCCCCGGCTTTGAAATGATCGATGGTTTTGTTCATTACCGAAGACGGGCCAACCGCGTAAATCATGTTCTCTCCCGCGAAAGCCAGTTCCCAGTTCATTTTCCTCAGAATGCCCATGCCCAAAGCCGGCATATCGGGGGAAGCGGACTGTTCTGAAGAATCCTGTCTGTACACGTACGGCTGTATTCTTATGTCTTTGTAGGTCCTGGCAGTGCCGCGGACCATGGTGAGTCCGCTTTTCATCTGTTCATGTATTTCGTTGGCGGCCTTCAGGTTTTCTTCCTGTATGTCCATGACTTTCGTGGGATCGGTGATAGCAAAAACTTCAACCAATCCTGTTTTTCCGTCGTCGCCCCGAAGTACTCCGACGGCAAAATCGCCGCGATACATTTCCGCCATTTGCTCCATGGTCCTGCGCGAAGTTTTCGCCAGTTTTCCGAACTGAGGGCCCATTCCGGAGTACATTTCCTGCAGGAGATCGCCGAACGGCTCGGTGAACATGTCCAGCACGTTCATGCCGTTACCGACCAGCGCGTAAAGGGAATCCTGCGGCAGTATGGTCATATAATCGTCGGCGGGCTTCTTGAGACTGCCCAGGGCCCGCGCCAGGTCCGTTTCCGGAAAAGGCGCAAGTCGTGAACTTATCTGTATTCTGGATGAGTCGGCGCCAAGACCGATTGTCAGCGTGTTGAGCTGTTTTAAAAGCTCGGTGATCATTTCGGTCTCAGCCTGCACTATGGCGGCTGTGTCGAATTTAACCTGGGGCATGGCGGGGTTCTGATTCCGGCTTTTCAGTCCTTTCATCATTTGTGCGGACGCACCTCTGACCATCGGCAGACAGGCGCGCGCATCCAGACCGATTTTTACCGTGCCCGGCACCTTCAGTATGCGATCGACGGTTTTCCCCGACATATGCTGATTCACTTCTTTGACGGCGCCGGGCTCCTCGCCGAGCAGGACTCGGCCGTCACGAATCAGTACGTAAACATCCCTGCCCGAACCGGGAGCCCGTCCCGCGGATTTATAGTGATGAACTCCCTCGATCATACTGCCCGGCCCCAGGTTTCGGGAAAGCGCGTCCAGATACGCTTTGCCTTCGCCGGTTACGGAAGCGGAGAATACGAACCCGGGTTTTTCCTTCAGTATTGCTTCAGGCGGCTCGTTCGGACCGATCTCGGGAATAAGCACGTAAAGAGCGCTTGAACGCGATGTGTCAATGCCTTTGAAATCGGCGGTGTGCAGACCCTTGCCCAGCGCGGCGGCAACCTGGCCGCGCTTGAAGTCCA
>JAWODU010000028.1:0-31722 GCA_046483125.1 Kiritimatiellia bacterium | reverse complement strand
GGTTGTCGGCAAAAGAACAAAACAATCCGGCATGTTCTGGAGAATCTATGGCGCACAGAACATCCTCAATATCCGATGCTCCATTATCAGCAAAACCTATGACAACTACTGGATTCACCGCCGACAGTGCCAATTGATGGAACTCAAGGCCGCAGCTTAGGACTGTCTACCCACTTTCTTCGTTTACACCCAATAAGGTAGTGTCACAAAATAACATGAAAAATGAAATCGAGGACATGGAGAGAATTTAGACGGGATCAATCCGCCGCGGCGGATCAACAGGATAATTTGCCGTCAATTATGCGCCTATGGCCGCATAATTGACGGCAGGTCACACCCTCTTCGATCCTGTAACTCCTGCCTGCCCGGCGTAGTCCGTCTGATGCATCATTTCGTGGAAACGGACGCACCGGATAATCCACGTGCGGCTGATCTTCTCCGTTCGCAGGGAATAGCGCCTCACCCGCATGATGTCATGCAGTCTGTCGAGGATTTTCTTCGGTTTCGATGCTTCGGTTTCGATGTTGACATTGCCGCACTCCCCCGTAACATAATAGGTTTCCCGGCCGGGGAGATATTGCAATAAGGAATCTTGTATAATGTTATCCGCTGATGTCGGATATGTGATAATGTTTTCACGTTAATCAATGGTTCGCACAAGAGATGATTATGAGTGTTTTTGAATTTGAAGTGTACTACGAGCATCAACCATCTGAGGCTACACCGTTTCGGCTCGAAGATGATGATGTAGAGAGGAACCTTCGTCTCATCCCGAATGATCTTGAGCACTTTCTGCAGGAATCGCGGGTCACAGCAACCCAAGAGGATTACTCCAACCAGCGCATTCATATCCGAATCGAAGCACCCCAGACGGAGGATGAAATCGTTGCTGAAGTGAAGCGTGCCCTCGGCCTGGCAAAGCTCTTTAGGAAACAACTGTAATGCGAACATCACGCTGAACGGTACGACGTACTGCCGCCCGTTAGCGTGGGCGTTCGGCAGGAAGACAAGGATTGAATCCGCAGGGCAGAGTGACAGGATAATGACATGGGTGCATTCTACACATGTTGCAAGATCGAGAACCACGTTGACCGGGACAAAGGTGTTCGCATCGCGAAGGCCCTGGTCGACACAGGGAGTGAGCACACCTGGATTCCCGGCGTGAAGCTGGAGAAGATCGGGGTGAAGCGAGAGAAGAAGGATCTTCGCTTCGTCATGGCAAACGGGAACGTAGTCACCCGAAGCACAGGCTTCGCCATCATCCGCGTGCGCAAAGAGTTCACGATTGACGAAGTCGTTTTTGCTGAGCCGGTCGACATGATTCTCCTCGGTGCCCGTTCTCTGGAAGGGCTGAATCTCACTGTTGCTTCTGCTCGCAAGAAGCTCGTTGCAGCCGGCCCCTTCCCTGCTGCAGGAAGGAAAACGAATGAACAATATGCCGACTGTGGACTTCTTTGGGCATAAGGTGAGTCGGCTGATCTGCGGGGGGAACCCGCTGAGTGGTTTCTCTCACGTATCGACTGAGTTGGACCGCGAGATGATTGAATGCTACAACATGCCGAACCTGCAAGTCTTGCTCAACGAGTGCTGGGCTCAAGGCATCAACACGCTTCAGTCCCGCGGTGATCGGCACCAGATGCGAATGTACCTTGAACACCAGCAGAATGGCGGGCAGATAAAGTGGATTGCCCAGACGGCCTCGGAGTTCGCAAGCATCCCGGCCAACATTGCGGAAATTGCGCGCTACAAGCCTATCGCCACCTACCACCACGGCACGCATACGGACAACAGTTGGCACATGGGCAAGATGGATAGCATCCGCGATATTGTGAAGGAGGTCAAGGATCACGGTCTTCCGGCAGGTATAGGCAGTGACATCCCCGAAGTTATCGAGTATGTGGAGGAGAAGGGCCGGGAAACCGATTTTTACATGTGCTGTTTCTACAACCTGGAACGGCAGTACAAGAGTGCGCCCGCCGTGGATCAGGAGGTCTACAAACGCGACACGTTCCCGTTGAAGACCCGGCCAGGATGACAACAGTCATGCGGCAGGTCCGGAAACCCTGCATCGGTTTCAAGATTATGGCGGCAAGTCGAAATTGCTCCACTCGCCAGTCAACAGAGGAGGCTTTCCGGTTTGCCTTCGACCATATCAAGTCTATCGACATCGTGAATGTGGGTATGTTCCAGAAGCATAAGAACCAAGTTTAAGAGAATGCCGAAATCGCCAGTCAAATCCTTGGATTCACCACATCGAAGGCCAAGACCGATGCAGGCGACTCGCAATAGCTCGCGCCTGATTCCGGGCCGTTGTGCCAGAGAAAGAATGACACCCGAAGTCGAATATCTTTCCGATAGCCGCGTGGACGACGCCTTGGATCAGAATATCCGCGACTTGCTGACAACCTGTTTCACCAAGCCGCAAGACGTCGTGTTCAAAACCCAACGGTACTTCCGCGAGCCTTATCCCCATCGCTGGGTTATTCGTAATGCACAGGAGGCGCTAATCGCGCACGTCGGCGTTCATGAGAAGCAGGTGGCAGCGGAAGGCAAAGCATTTCGTATCGGCGGCATTTGCGAAGTCTGTGTTCACCCGGATCGCAGGGGCAGAGGTTATGTGAAGTTGATGCTTGAACATGCCCATGCCTGGCTTTCTGAACATGGGGTTGCTTTCGCCGTCCTTTTTGGGAATCCACTTGTCTACGGCTCCTGCGGCTACGTACAAATAGACAATCTGGTTCACGGTGCAGAACAAGAGGGATGGAAACCAGTCAAAGCCATGGTGCATGAAGTGTCGGTCACATCATGGCCCGGCGGAGAAGTGCGCCTGCCCGGACCGACATTCTGAAATGGGAAGCCACGGAGTGCACTCGATTTCTGAAAGCCGCGCGAACGCGTCTTCCAGAAAAGAATGACCCAAGCGTTCGACAGAAAGGAGAAACATGAAGACACATGCATTCGTGATGGCGTTTATCATACTTGCCGTTGCATCGGGCTGCGGCACAACCACTCGAAGTGGAGCTCGACTCGCTACAACTGATCCGGCGACGTCCGAGTGGCAGGAGGACTTTGACATGTCCGACGGCGAGCTCGTTCCGACAGGCCGCAACCCGTACTTCATCCTTGAACCCGGCTTCCAGCTAACCTTCGCAAGCGCGGACGAGAAATTGATCATCACCGTCCTTAACGAGACGGTTAAGATTGGGAAGACCACTGCTCGCGTTGTTGAGGAAAGAGAATGGAAAGATGGGAAACTTGTCGAAGTGTCGCGCAACTTCTTCGCCATTTGTCCCGAGACAATGGATGTATTCTACTTCGGCGAGGAAGTCGACGACTACAAGAATGGGAAGATCGGCGGGCACGGCGGCGCATGGCGTGCAGATCAACCCGGAAACAAACCCGGCTTGATCATGCCGGGCTCGCCCAAAGTCGGAATGAAGTACTACCAGGAAATCGCACCCGGTGTCGCGATGGATCGAGCACAGGTCGTCAGTTTAAGGGAACGACTGAAGACCCCTGCTGGCACATTTGAGAACTGTCTCAAGACCCAGGAGGGCTCCGCTCTAAAGCCGCGTGAGAAGGAATTCAAGATCTATGCTTCCCGTATAGGACTTCTCAAAGACGGTGACATGCTTCTCACGAAATACGGGTTCCTCGACGAGAAATGACTGTCGAATCGGGTGGCAGGTGACTGACCCATAAGGCCAGCCCAGGCTCCCACACCGCCACGGCATGCGGGTCCGCACCGGGCGGTTCGGGCAGTTATGCCGCGCCCGAAGGCGCGGGAGATCAGTGGAAACTGCAGATTTTGCCGCAATCGACAAGCTTGCCGTTCCTGAAACGTACTCCTTCGGATTCAAGAAGGTCGAGTTTCTCGGCGATGGCCTTGCCCCCCCGCCGTCCCCGGAAACCTCCGATGCTCAGATCCGAAGCGATTACGCGGTGGCAGGGGGCCTTCGGGGCGAAGGGATTTCGCTTAAGCGCCTGCCCGACTGCCGCAGGACACCCGCGGCCCAGCTCCCGCGCCACAGCCCCGTAGGTAGTGACCATTCCCCTCGGAACCCGGCTTATGGCGTCATACACGGCTTTCTGAAAAGGGGTTAATTTCGCTGTCATTCAAAGAAACTACCTGAAGAAATATGAACAGCGCAAGGCAGCAGAAAACCCTGAACCTTGAACCCCAAGCGGATTTCAAGTCCGCCTGGCTAGTCCTTTCCTCTCTCATGTTCAAGCCGCCCAGGCTTAAAGCATGGACGCATCTGTACCTGCTTTTGTACCCCGGCCGCGGACAAGTATCCCGTGAGGACCCGGAACCAGAACGCGGAAAAGCGGAGCTTTATCAAGGTGACAAATTTCTTCGACTTCAGCGCCGGCCTGGCACGCCGGGAAGGATTCCACTTCAAGATCGCCCATTTCCGTCTGATGCTTCATTTCGCGGAAACGCCAACGCACGACTTGGCGGGAGTATGTCTACCCGTTCACAGGAGTCATCGCCTGGTTCCCTCTTTCAGGTGTTGGCTCAACGGTGTCATTATCAAACTTTATTGTTGAGGTGTTTTGGATTGCTGTTCTTTCGGTTCTGATTCCGTGGGGGCAGTGGTTGTTGTCCAGAATCGAAACAAAACAGATCAAGGCATTGTCTTTCCTGCTGGCCTTGCTGCCCATTCTGGCAGCGGTGGTCATGCGGCTGACAATGCCAACATTACCGGAATGAGAGAAAACCGAACCAAGCACTGGAGGTTATTGCTTGCTACGCGCGCAAAACGTGAAAGCAGGCGTTCGGTGCAGTACAATAAGATTGCCCCCATACGCGTCAGGAGGTACTATTCTGGTATGACTACGGCTATGCAAAAACTTGAGACACTGCCGGTTCCTGAGCGGGTACAACTTGTTGAGGACTTGTGGGACAGCATCGCTCGCAGCAATGCGGAGATACCTATCCCGCAGTGGCAGAAGGATGAACTGGACCGTCGCAAGCAGAACTATCTGCGCAATCCGGATTCAGGTCAGACGTGGAACCAGGTCAAGCAGGACATACTCCGGTCCCGATGACCTTGCCGCCGATACTTGTTCCTGAAGCCAAGGCCGATGTGGCGGATGCATACTTCTGGCATGAAGATTAGAGCCTTGGCCTCGGAATGGAGTTCTTGCGGTGTGTCGAGGCGGCGCTTCTGTCAATCCAGCGCACGCCGTTGATCTGTCCGGTGCTTTATGAGACCTATCGACGAGCACTCGTCCGCCGCTTTCCTTTCGCAATCTTCTTCGAGTTCGACGATCCGACCGACCGGTGTGTTATCTACTCTGTCTTTCACTGCTCACAAGATCCGGAGAAGTGGCGCGGACGTTTACGCCGATAGGATCGGCACCGAACAAGACGCGTAAAGAGCTGCAAAATGGGCCGCGCGGGCGCGGCTCGTTTTGAGCCTCGCGCGCAACGGGTTGGGTTTTGTAAGATTGACTCTGCAAGCCCTAAAAGATAACATGCTTGCATGGCTACACTGGATGAAATTAGAAATAAGATTGCTGGACAGGAATATGAATTCTCCAAGCATACAGTCGACCAATCGATCATACGTAATATTAGCGTAAAAGAATTGGAGCAGGCGTTATCTAATCAAAGCGACTTGATTGAGGATGATCCTGATGATAAATACGGCCCGAGTTGTTTGATTTTGGGTTGCACAAACAATGGGTGTCCTCTGCATATTCAATGCAGCCATCCGGAACGTCCGCTGATAAAGATAGTGACCCTGTATGGACCAGACCCAGAACTCTGGATTGATTACAAGATTAGAAACATGGATTGAAGAGGTGGTATTATGAATGAGACTATGACTGAAACAAACGTAACATACACACTTGAACATGATGGCAGGTGTTTTCTTGTTGGGCATGTTCCTGCACGAGTGTGCAGAGAGACTGGTGAGCAATTTTTCTCTCCCAATACTGTTCAGCACATTCAAGGCATATCAAAGCTCACAACAAACCAAAAAGAGTTATTAAAACTCCTGTCTACGAATACGCTTAATTAACCCGGCCAGGCAATTGACTCGTACCAATGAATAGCCGCGCATTGCGCGTCAATTCATTGTCCGGTCATTACAGACGTTCGGTGCATGAGGTAGAAATATGAAAGGCTCCTTGCGAACCGGCATTACCTTTGGTCTGACATCGGCTGTTATCACAACCCTGGGTCTGATGGTGGGGCTTCATTCCGGCACGCATTCCCGAATTGTCGTTTTGGGCGGTATTTTGACTATCGCCATTGCCGACTCCTTCTCGGATGCTCTTGGCATTCACGTTTCCGAGGAGGCAGAGAACGTTCACACGTTGAAGCAAATCTGGGCGGCCACCGTTGCGACATTCCTTGCCAAGTTCCTTTTCGCCCTTACCTTTGCTGCACTGGTCCTCCTTCTGCCCCTCCCGACCGCCATCTGGGTCAGTCTGATCTGGGGCTTGGCTATCCTTGCGATACTGAGCTATGCCATGGCGAAGTCTCAAAGGGAAGCCCCTTGGAAGATCGTGGGCGAACACGTGCTGATCGCCCTCGTTGTTATAGGAATCACACACTTGGTCGGAGACTGGGTAAGCAGCCTTGGGGGATAACGAGCACCCAACAAGGGAAACCTTTACTGAGGCTTGAACCGTGTGAAGGAAAACTCTAACGACGGCGGGCGCCTTTTTCCGCCTGAGTCGGACAAGTGTGGCCATAATGCCTCCACTTATTCATAAACAGAGCTTTTTTTCTGGACCGGAGCGGGGATACAGGCTTGAATCATTCGTGCCCATGCAAGACACACAGCACTCGCATATGAAGGTTGTCGTCATAGACGACGACGCAATGATTCTGCGCAGTCTCAAGGCCGCCCTTGCCGAATTCGAGTTTCAGGCGACTACTTTCGAGGACCCAATCAAGGCGCTTGACTGGATAGAGGAAAACGGCGCGGATATCGTAATCAGCGACATTCGCATGCCCAGGCACGACGGGTTTGAGGTGTTGAAGCGCCTCAAGGAAATCGATCCGCAGTGCGAACTCATATTCATCACGGCCCACGGCCAGCTCGAGACCGCGATCCGGGCGCTTCGTGAGGGGGCAACCGATTTCTTCGAAAAACCCTTTACCACTTCAGCGCTCACCGCGGCGATTGAAAGAACCACCAGGTTCCGCGTGCTCGCCCGCCAGAGACAACTGCTGGCCGAACAGGTTAACCTGTTGAACGACGAACTCACGTCTCGACGGGAGGCTGAAGGGATCATGATCGGCCAGTCGAATACGATGAAGGCAATCGTGAGTGAAATAGTGGACGTGTCTCAATCGTCCGCAACAGTGCTCCTCGCGGGCGAAAGCGGCACCGGCAAGGAACTGGCCGCACGCGCCCTTCACCACGCCAGCCCGAGGGCGGAAAATACCTTTCTGACCCTGAATTGCGCCTCGGTGCCCGAAGATCTGTTTGAATCCGAAATGTTCGGCCATAGACGCGGAGCGTTTACCGGGGCGGTTGAAAGCCGCGGCGGATATGTGGATACGGCGAGAGGCGGAACGCTTTTTCTGGATGAGATCAGCGAACTGCCGCCGGCTGCGCAGGCAAAAATACTGCGCCTTCTCGAGGAAAAAACATACCTGCCCCTCGGAGAGCGCGAAGAACGCGACGCCGACGTGCGCATCGTAACGGCAACCAATAAGCCCCTGGAAGATCTCGTCCGGGACCGGAAATTCCGCGAAGACCTCTACCACCGCCTGATGGTCTGCAAGATCGTCCTGCCGCCACTGCGCGAACGGAAAGAGGATATACCGCTTCTCGCACTTTACTTCACGCTTCGTTTCGCTGCCGACATGGGCAAAACCATCGAATCCATAAGCGACGATGCCATGGATATACTGCTTGATTACGACTATCCCGGCAACGTGCGTGAACTGCGGAACATAATTGAAGGAACCGTCATCCGGAGTAAAAGTTCCGGCTCCCTGACGCGCGAGGAACTGGCGGCCCAGTTTCAGTCCAGGGGCGCTTCGCTCTCCGGAGCGAGAACCGGGTCCTGGCCGCTTGACAGTCTTAAATTCGAAGAAGTGGAAAGGCGTCTTCTCCGGGAGGCGCTGGAAAGGACCGGAAAGAACGTATCCGCCGCCGCGCGCCTCATGGGACTGTCACGCGGCAAACTGAGGAGGCGTATGGCCGCCCTCGGCCTGTCCGAATGAGGCCGATCGGCCGCGGGCGGCCGTTCCAGACAGGCCTCTGCCGGCACCTCCTCGAACGGATACTCCCGTAATCGCGTTTAAAACACCTCGGAAACGCCCGGTATTCCACCTTTTTCCGTCGATCAACATGCCGACTCGGGGCCGGAACACGCATCTGGCACGCGGCCTGCTTCCTGAAAAGGCGGCCCCCAGCCGGACAGGTAAGAAAGGGCCCTCGGTATGAAGTCCAATAGAGACTTGAGTCCAATGAAACCCGTCTGGCTGAAGGGCCTTTTTTTATGGTGACTCCGGCCCGGCCGCTTCCAGCGGAATTTTCGACCCGGCGCCCGGCACATCCGCCGCAAAAACCGGCATCGAGAGCCCTCCCACGGATCTCCTCAGCTGTTCGCTGAGCCTGCGCGCTTCGTCAAGGGAGACTGCCAGATGCCGCGTGCCCAGGACCGGATCGCACTGAAGAACGTAATAAGGCTTTATCATGTTTCTCTGCAGACCATTGCAGAGGTCTCTCATCCGCTCGAAGGTGTCGTTAACACCCTTCAGCAGTACGGCCTGGTTCACTATCGGGATGCCCCTTGTCAATATCCTGTCGCATGCCCCGATTGACTCAGCGGTGATTTCGGCGGCGCAGTTGTACTGGGTCGCCACCCACAGCGGCCTGTGCCGACGCATGACATCGCAAAGCTCAGGCGTAACCCGTTCAGGCAGGACCACCGGCAGTCTGGTGCCGATGCGTAAGGCCTCCAGGCGGGGAAGTTTCCGCAATGAGTCCAACAGCCAGTCCAGAAGCGCCGTATCGAGAAGAAGCGGATCGCCTCCCGAGACTATTACTTCACGGACTGCGTCGGCGCCTTCAAGGTATTCAAGTATCCGCGCGAACCAGGCACGGGACGGTTCTATGCCCATCTTATCGAGCACATTTTTCCGCGTACAGTGCCGACAGCGTACAGCGCATTCGGCGGATGCCAGCAAAACGACCCTGTCCCGGTACCTGTGAATCAGGCCCGGAACACGCATGCGTTCATGCTCGGAAAAAGGGTCTTCCGCACCGCCCCGGAATGATTCCAGTTCCCGGACGTCGGGCAGAAATTGAACAGCAACCGCATCGGAGGCGTCCGGAGTCACGGCAAGGGAAGCGTAATACTTGGAAACCAGAAAAGGATAACGCGAGACGGCCCTGCCGAGCGCCTTTTTTTCGGCCGCGGCCGGGCGCAGAAGTTCGAACAGATCCTCCGTCCCTTTCAAAAACACGCCGGATTTCCGTCCGACAGACGCCGGACCCGAAAGCGTCTTGTATACAGTACCGGTTTCCATTGATAATCCTCTCTAACACACTATACTTCTTGCGATTATGAAAGACAATGTTCCGGACAAGGCGTTCAGAGAAGTCCGCCGCATGTTCGGGGAAACATCTCCCCGACTCGCCGTGGTACTGGGCTCCGGATGGGAAAAGGCGGCCGAGTTTCTGACAACGGAAAAAGCACTGCCGTACGAAGACATACCGGGCCTCGGGGCCGCAAAGATCCCCGGCCACAGGGGGACTCTCGCCCTCGCCGGTTACGACGGCCTTCAGATGCTGGTATTTCACGGCAGACGCCACTTTTACGAAGGAGACGGCTGGCTTCCCGCAGCTCTGCCGATTCATATCGCCTGCCGCTTCGAAATAAGTTCTCTTCTTCTTACCAATTCCGCAGGCGGTATACGCCCCGACCTTCAACCCGGCGAATTGATGATAATTGACGACCACATCAACCTGATGGGAGCAAATCCGCTTATGGAGCCGGGTTTTCCGCGAAAGGAAACTTTTCCCGACCAGACACAGGTCTACAGCAATGATCTGAACAATGCCATGGAACTCACAGGCAACCCGTCGCGGAAGCCGGTAAAACACGGTGTTTACGCTTCGGTAACCGGTCCCGCCTACGAAACACCGGCCGAAGTTCAAGCGCTCGCCCGGATGGGCGCCGACGCGGTGGGTATGTCAACGGTCCCGGAAGCCATTCTCGCCAATGCCGCCGGGATTCAGACCGCCGCAGTGTCCCTGATTTCAAATTGCGCCGCACGTTCCGGCCGATCTCCTCTCTCTCACGCCGATGCCCTGGCAGTATCCGAAAGCTCAACTCCCGTAATGAAGCGGCTCTTAGAGGCCTTTATAAACCACTTCAGTAAAAATGCAGAATAACGATTCCGCGAACAGATTGCGCGATCTCGCCGTACTTGCCGCGCGCCGCATCCAGGAGGCGGGTTTTACCGCGTACTGGGCGGGAGGCTGTGTGAGAGACACCCTGATGGGTCTGCCGCCGAAAGATTACGATATCGCTACAGACGCGACACCGGAACGCGTAATGGAACTCTTTCCCGGCTCGGTGCCAGTCGGCAAGGCCTTTGCCGTCGTAAAGGCCCCCCTGGAGGAGGCGTGGTTTGAGGTCGCCGCTTTCCGACGGGACGACACGTACGCGGACGGCCGCCATCCCGTTTCGGTCTCGCCGGCCGAACCCGAGGTCGACGCCAGGCGCCGCGACTTCACCATTAACGCCATGTTTTACGATCCGGTTAAGGATCGGCTTCACGACTACGCGGGGGGTAAGAACGATCTCGATCGCCGCGTTGTTCGCGCCGTGGGGCAACCGGAACAGCGGTTCCGCGAAGATCATCTTCGTATGATGCGGGCCGTCCGCTTTGCGACAAGCCTGGATTTCAAACTGGATACCGATACCGCGGCCGCCATAAGGCGCTCCGCTCACCTGATAACCCGCATAAGCCCGGAGCGCGTCCGGGGCGAACTCACCAGAACGCTCATGGAAGCCGTTAAACCGGGTTACGCCGTCAGAATGTTGGACGACCTCGGCATTCTGGAGCCTGTACTCCCCGAACTCATTCCAATGAAGGGCCAGGTCCAGCCGGAACGCTTTCATCCCGAGGGAGATGTGTTCGTACACACCGTTCTGATGCTCAACATGATGAAACAAAGGACAGTGCACCTTGTCTACGCCGTGCTTTTTCACGACGTGGGAAAGCCGGCAACCGCAAAGCTGGCGGACGGTCGCATGCGCTTCGACGGCCATGCCTCGGCCGGCGCCGAAATGACGGCCTCAATCATGCGCAGACTTCGTTTTCCCGCCGCCGACGTGAAGGCGGTTTCCCGCTGTGTTCACGACCACATGCGCTTCATGGATGTACAGAAAATGAAAACATCCACCCTCAGGCGCATGGTGGGAAGCGATACTTTCCCGACCGAACTTGAGCTTCACAGGCTGGACTGCCTCGCCAGCCACGGTGACCTCTCAAACTACGGGTTTCTCGAAGACTTTCAGGAAAAGCTTTCAAAGGAAAAACCGCTTCCCGAGCCCTGGGTGACGGGACGGGACATCATGTCCTTCGGTGTTCCGGAAGGCCCGGCGGTCGGAAAGTGGCGGACAATAGCTTACAATGCCCAGCTCGAAGAAAAGTTCCCCGACCGTGAAAGTCTGCTCGAATGGCTGGAAGCAGAAATAGAACGTACGATCTCCGGCAAAAATTGACTTGCGCCCGATTTCCCGGGTGCTACCTTGAGGGCAGGGAGGTGTAATCCGTATGCTCGTTAACATGCTGAAGGCAAAACTGCACGGTGTTACCGTAACCGATGTTCAGATCGACTACGAAGGGAGTCTGACCATGGACAGAGCCCTGATGGACGCCGTTAAGATCCGGCCCTACGAAAAGATTATGGTCGCCAATCTCGCCAACGGCTACAGGTTCGAAACATACGCCATTGAGTCGGAACCGGATTCCGGAACCGTATGTCTGAACGGCGCTGCCGCGCACAAGGGGAAAAAAGGCGACAAACTGATAGTCTTTACCTTCTGCGCCCTCGCGCCCGAAGAACTGCCGCGGCATACTCCCCTGATTCTGCACGTGGACGAACAAAACCGGCCCCAAGGCGGTCTGAAGCGGATGTAGAGAGCAGAAATTCAGGCTATTTTCCGCCGTGCTCGGGATTGGCGGACATTTTCGCCTGCGCGCCGGTTTTTTACCATGGACCTGGTAACGCGCAGAGGGCCCTTACGGCCGGTGCTCGGCGCCTCAAACATAACGTCAAGCATCAGTTGCTCCACGGCCGCCCGCAATCCCCTGGCTCCGGTTTTTCTTCTGGCCGCGGCAGACGCGAGAGTTTCAAGTGCGCTCGGAGTAAACGAAAGATCGATCCCGTCCATGGCAAGCAGTTTCTGGTATTGCCGGACCATGCAGTTTCTGGGTTCCACAAGTATTCTCCGCAGATCCGCCTGCGTCAGTTCGGCAAGGCTCGCCACTACCGGTATTCTTCCAACCAGCTCGGGAATCAACCCGTAACGGACAAGATCCTCCGGTTCCACCTGGATACCTTCCCCCACGCTCCATTCGGAGTCCCGCTTTTTTTTGCCGCGGTCATCCGAAAAACCGAGAGACCCCACTCCCGACCGGCGGCGGACTATATCCTCCAGGCCTACGAAAGCCCCTCCGCAGATAAACAGAATATGGGCCGTGTTAATGCTTATGTACTCCTGCTGGGGATGTTTTCTGCCTCCATGAGGCGGCACGTTCGCCACGGTCCCCTCGAGTATCTTGAGCAAGGCCTGCTGAACGCCTTCACCGGACACGTCCCGGGTTATCGACACGTTGTCCGTTTTCCGCCCGATTTTGTCTATTTCATCGACGTATATTATTCCCATTTCCGCCCTGCCCACGTCGTTATCGGCGTTCCTTATGAGGTGCAGAAGTATGTTCTCGACGTCTTCCCCGACGTAGCCTGCTTCCGTCAGCGTCGTTGCATCCACGATCGCGAAAGGCACGTCGAGCATACGGGCAAGCGTCTTAGCCATCAGCGTTTTCCCGCTCCCCGTAGGCCCTACAAGCAGAATGTTGCTCTTCTCGATTTCGACGTCCGAAAACGATTCCCCCTCCTTCGAATTCACTTCCTGCTTCAGCCGTTTGTAATGATTGTGGACCGCTACGGACAGCACCCTTTTCGCGTGATTGTGCCCGACCACATACTGGTCGAGAAAACTTCTTATCTCCGCAGGTTTAGGAACCACCAGGTCCTTCGCGGTCTTTCCGCTCGATTCATCTTTGTTGCTCTTGAGAAGCGAGTTACATACCTCAATGCACTCGTCGCAGATCTTCACGTCCGGCCCTGAAATGAGACGCCGCACCTGGTTACGCCGTTTTCCGCAAAATGAACAAACGCGTTCTTCGATATCGGCCATTGTCCCGCCTTCTGAAATCCGCGACGGCGTTCCGCCGCCGCTTAAGGATCACTGTTTAGATTTCTTTTTCTTACCGCGCCCGGCCTTATCGCCTTTGTGTGCCACCACCTGGTCGACAACGCCGTATTTACGCGCTTCTTCAGCACTCATGAAAAAATCCCGGTCCGTGTCCGTCGCTATAACGTCGATCGCCTTGCCTGTATGGGACGAGAGGATTTCGTTAACCCTGTCGCGCAGTCTTATAATCTCGCGTGCCTGAATGCTGATATCCGCCGCCTGTCCCTGCACGCCGCCCCAGGGCTGGTGAATCATTATTCTGGCGTTAGGCAGAGCAAATCTCTTTTTCGAAGTACCGGCCGCCAGCAGAACAGCTGCCATGCTTGTAGCCTGTCCCACGCAATATGTGGATACGTCGCATTTCAGAAACTGCATGGTGTCGTATATAGCCATACCCGCGCTTACCGAGCCGCCCGGCGAATTGATGTACATGTTCACATCTTTTTCCGCGTCCTCCGCCTGCAAAAACAGAAGCTGGGCAATTATCAGGTTGCTCAACTCATCGCTTATCGCGCTCCCCACAAAGATTATCCTGTCCTTAAGAAGGCGCGAAAATATGTCGTATGCCCTCTCCCCCCGCCCGGTCTGCTCGACTACAATCGGGACCAACGCCTGGTTCATCTCTTTCACTTCGCCTTCTCTCCTTCTTTCACGGTTTATTTTTTAACCCTGGCCTGCTCCAGCACGAAATCCAGCACGTTTCCGGCGAGAAGCTGGTCCTCTATGCGTTCCAGGCCGCCTTTCCCGGCCAGTTCCGAACGTAAACGCTCAACCGAGACGCCGCGCCTGCCCGCCATCGCCTCTACCTGTTTATCCACTTCGGCACTGTCAACGCGTATATTTTCCTCTTCAGCTATTCTGGACAGAATAAAAGACAGCCGAACTCGATCCTCAGACTTCTTCCGTGACTCGTCAAGAATAGTTTTACTTTCACTCTCTATCTGTTCGTCGCCGGCGCCCTGCATTCTCATACGCCTGACCAGATCCATAACGGCCGCTCTCGTTTCTTCCTCAACAAGCGATTCCGGGGCCTCAACATCAGCTTTCTCCAGCAGATGCCTGGCGATTTCTTCCTTAAGCCTGTCACGCTCACGGGTGTGCGCGGCATCTTCAAGCTCCTTCCGTACCCTGGATCTCAGCTCTTCTTCCGAAGACACATTGAAATACCTGAAGAATTCCTCATTCATTTCCGGGAGGCGTTTTTCCCTCACTGCCTTTACCCGCACAGTATACTCAGCTTTCCTGCCGGCCGCGTCCCTGACGTGGTAATCCGGGGGAAACTTCACCTCTATAACTTTCTCGTCACCGGCTGAGGCACCGGCCAGCCCTTCCAGAAAACCCGGCATTACCTCCGGTTCGTCCAGAAGCATCCGGAAATCCTCAGCTTCACCGAGATCATTGCACCCCAATACCACCTCATTGACGGGGCGCCCCTCAAAGAAGCCCTTGTAGTCAATCATAATCATGTCTCCCCGCTTCGCGGGGCGGTCCGAAACATCCTCGAAACTCGCGGCGCTTTCCCGGACCCTTTTGATTGCCGCATCAACGTCCTCGTCACTTACGTTCACATCCTGCCCGCGCAGGGAGATTTTGCGATACCGCGGCAGTTTAAATTCCGGCGGCACGTCTACCGTAACTTTAAAACTCAGACCTTTATCCTTGCCGAAAGAGACATCGCCCACCTCGACGATGGAAACCGGTTTTATGTTTTCTCTGCTGAGGGCTTCCCTGTAAAATCGCGGCACCAGCCTGTCCCTGGCCTCCTCCTCAATCTCTTTCCCGTACCTGCGCTCCACCACGTCCGCGGGGGCTTTCCCCTTTCGGAAACCCGGCACTTTGACCGCCCCGGCATAAGCTTTCACAACGTCAGTGTAATCCGAAGAGACCGATTCGGGCGGAACTTTTACATTGACCACCCGGCGGCACTTTTTCTCATCCTGCACGTTAACTTCCATGGTGTCGTTATCTGCCATTTTTCCTCTGCCTCTTACTCTTTCATGGAAAGCAGAAATTCCGCGTTGGTTTTCACTTTCTTGATCTTGTTCACTATCATTTCCATTGCCTCAACCGGGGGCACCCCGTTTAATGCCCGCCGCAGAATCCATATCCTGTTTAACTCGTCCGGGTGCAGTAGAAGCTCTTCCTTCCGCGTTCCGGACTTCTCGATGTTAACAGACGGGAAGACGCGTTTATCCACAAGAGCGCGGTCAAGGCAAAGCTCCATATTACCGGTGCCCTTGAATTCCTCGAAGATGACTTCATCCATTCTACTGCCGGTATCTACAAGCGCAGTCGCAATAATAGTAAGGCTTCCGCCGTTTTCTATATTTCGGGCGGCCCCGAAAAATCTTTTCGGCTTGTTCAGCGCGTTTGCGTCCACGCCTCCGGAAAGAATCTTCCCGCTGTGAGGCTGAAGGGTGTTATAAGCCCTGGCCAGACGGGTAATGCTGTCCAGCAGAATAATCACGTCTTTGCCGTGCTCGACCATTCTTTTCGACATCTCCAATACCAGTTCGGCTACCTGGACATGCCTTTCCGGAGCTTCATCGAAAGTGGAACTCAGTACATGAGCGGAAGTGTTCCTGATCATATCGGTTACTTCTTCGGGCCGCTCGTCTATCAGCAGAATAATCAGATAAGCATCCGGATGGTTCGCCGTAATGCTGTTGGCTATCTCCTGTAAAAGCACTGTTTTGCCGGTCCGCGGCGCAGCTACAATCAGACCCCTCTGCCCCATTCCGATCGGCGTAAATATATCCAGAATCCGCATTGAAACTCTTTGCGGATCGCTTTCCAGCTGGATACGCTTATCCGGAAACAGAGGCGTCAGATTTTCAAAAGGCTCCGTCTGCCGGCACAGATCCGGGTCCCCGTCATTGACGCGGTGAACCCTTAACAGAGCAAAGAATCTTTCCTTCTCCTTCGGTTCCCGTATTTCGCCTTCTACAAGATCACCCGTACGCATGGCAAAGCGCCTGATCTGCGAAGGAGAAACGTATATGTCTTCGGGGCACGGGAGGTAGTTGTTGTAAGGCGCGCGCAGAAAACCGAACCCGTCGGGCAGAATTTCCAGAACGCCCTTGCTGTACATCGAGCCGGTCTCCCTGGCGCTGGCCTTCATGATTTCAAAAATCAGCTCATGCTTGCGCAGGGCGCCCAGATCGGTCAGCCCGAATTTATCGGCTATTTCATTGAGCTCGGGGACGGACTTTTCCTGCAGATCGTAAAGGCTCAGCCCTTTGCCTCGTTTTTCCTTTCCGGAATCCGCGGACGCCGGAGGCGCGGAGTCGGACTCCGCTGTCCCGTGATTATTCATGGTCGCTGTCTGCCCGTTATGATTATCGCCCGTACGCGGCCGTCTCCTGTTACCGTTGTAATTCGGCCTGGAATTCTTTTCCCGCTTGTTGTTCCTCGGTCTGTTATTTCTTCGTGCCATACTTATTTCTCCAGGATATTTGCCAATACCCGTTCCGTCTGTTCCTTAAGCGACTCAACCGTTCCGTCGTTACTCAACACATGGTCCGCCAGGGCGGACTTTTTCTCCAGGTCCAACTGAGATTCGATTCTTTTCCCGCACTGTTCCCGGGACAGCCCTCTCGCCATCAAGCGCTCGATCTGCGTCTCGCGGACAGCCGACACGCATATTACCGCGTCCCATCCCGTGCCTTCCCCGCATTCGTAAAGCAGGGGTACTATCACCGCGGCAGTCTGTGTTTCCCTTTCTGTGTTCTTAAGCCACTCCTTCCACAATTTTTTTACCTCGGGGTGAACAATATCGTTCAATCTTCGAAGCGCTTCCCCTTCGGCAAATACCTTTTCTCCCAGGATTTTCCTGTCTATAAAACCGTCCGAGCCCAGTATGCCGTCGCCGAATTCCCTTATCACGCATTCGTACGCACGGTTGCCCGGCATCATGACCGCGTGAGCCGCATCATCCGTGTCATACACCGCGACGCCCTTTTCGGCCAGAATCGACCCCGCAAGGGTCTTTCCACATGCTATCCCTCCTGTGATGGCTATTGTCGGCATGCGGATAAGAAGTCAGTTTACGGAACGGGATAATGAGAAGACATATTCGGATATCGACCCGGTACAAGAATCAAACACTGTGAGACTACTCCGGCCCTCCATGGCCGTCAACCATAAAATCGCGCGTCCTTACCCGCCGCCCCGGGGTTCCATCGCTGTGAACATATCGCGCTCAGCCAATTCCTTCGCCAGTGAACCGAATTCCAGTTGCCTGTAAAGGGCCAGCAGCCGTTCAGGATCGGGGGCAGATAATTTCATGTCCTCGAAGCCGAAGGGCAGTTCAAGAGTCAAATCCACGGTCACCAGCGCCAGATTCCTCTCTACTGTGTCCCTGTGACTGTCCAGGGCGGCGCGCAGGCGCTCCTGCTTCACTTCATCAAGGTGCTCCCAAATGCCTTCAAGCGACCCGTATTCATTAAGGAGTCTCGCCGCGGTTTTCGGGCCGACGCCCGGTACTCCCGTTATATTGTCACAGGCGTCGCCGGTGAGCGCCAGCCATTCCGCCACGTGCGGCGGGCTCACTCCCGTTTTCTCCCTGACCTGATCAGGCCCTACGACTCTTTCCTTTCCGGACAGGGCCAGGACACTTATGCGGTTATCTACAATCTGGTAAAGATCCTTGTCGCTGGTCGCTACCGCAATCCCGTCCGCCCTGTCCCTTGCCTGGACCGCAGTCGAAGCCAGCAAATCGTCCGCTTCAACGCCTTCCCGTCTTTCCCATGGGATTCGGGCCGCGTCCAGATAATCGCACACGGTTCCTATCTGTTCGCCCAGTTCCGAGGGCATCGGGGGCCTCTGGGCCTTGTATTCCGGATATCTTTCGGTTCTTTCAGCCGGAAGGCCTCCATCGAAAATCACGGCCCAGTGAGTCGGAGCCTGCTTTTTTTCAACCTGGCCGAGCATCCTGATGAAGCCGAATACCGCATTAGTAGGGCGACCCGAAGAGGTGGTAAGCCCCTTGATCGCGAAAAACGATCTGTACAGGACGGAATGCCCGTCAACAAGAACAAGCTTATTCCCCGACATGGAAACCGGCGGTCCTCCGCATTATCGACAGGGGCGGCTGCATCAAAGGCCGAAAAGTGATTGCGGTTCCCCGCCGCCGCCTCCGCCCGCCTCACCCCTGCCGCTCGAAGTGCCGGAGCCTCCGGCGGCTTCTTCCGTGCTCTTCATGATACGCTTGACTATTTCCTCGTGCGATTCCTCCACCGGTCTGCCTTCCGGCGTCACCTGGCGGGCCGTCACAAATATCAGGAGATTGCGCTTGTCACTTATCTCGTAATCACTCCGGAATAATCTGCCCAGCAGGGGAATCGAACCCAGCAGGGGAACCTTGTCATGCGCGTCCTGACGCAATTCGTTGATCATTCCTCCCATGACTACGGTGGCGCCGTTGTAGATCATGATACTGGTTGCCACGGAACGCGCGTGGAAAAAGGGCTGTTCCATGGTGAGTTGCTGTACGCTTCCGTCCGGCGCGGTGTATGTGGAGCCGTAATTCTTCCACGTGGGTTCGGATACCACCTCAGGCGACATCTCCAGGTTGATCATCTTTCCTTCCGCGCTGAGCGTGGGAGTAACCCTCAGAATAACGCCCACTTCACGGGTTTCAAAATTGCTGGGCTCTACCACGCCGCCCACGATGGTAGTGTTGCCGGCCGCGTCCGCACCTGAAATCGGGGTTACGGTGAAATCAGTAGGATAGATGTATTCCGTTACAACCTTTATCGTGGCAGGCTGGCCCGCTTTCGTGGTTACCTTTGGAGCCGAAAGCATGTCCGCGTGCCCCGACCGTTCCAGAGCGTGCAGAACCAGGGTCAATTCAGGGTTGGTCAGCTTCGTGGCCAGTGTCATCACCCCATCGGCTATGGCCGTGCCTCCGACGCCTTGGCTCATATACCTGTTCCCCCTGGTGAAGCCGCCGGAACCTGAGTTGGACTCCATTACGAGACGTTTTTTGTGAGTTACCGGGACATTCGGCTGGCCCTTATCCTGCGCCAGTTCCCAGTCGTCGGTTAACAGCCATTCCAGGCCGATGGAGCTGGCGTCATTTCTGGTTATTTCCACGAATCTGGCTTCAATTTCTATCTGAGTAGGCACAACGTTTATGTCACCCAGGATCTTTTCAAAAACCATCAGATTAGCTGCCGTATTCGCGACCACCAGTTTACCCAGCGTGCGGACGTACTTAATTGACGAGCCCTGCGGCCACTCCACGCCCATTTCCTGGAAAAAAGTCTTCCACCGGCTGCCTTCGCCCTCGGCTTCTCCGCCGCCTCCCCCGCCAAACGGCGCAAATCCGCCCCCGCCTCCGCCGCCGACGCCGCCCTGCCGCGCAAGTTCCTGGCCGAGCTGAGGCAGTGTCTGTTCGATGCCAGGCATCACGTCGTACATCCTTAAGAGTATCTTTCCGCCGGGAGCATCGCTGGGAACAATCATCACCACCGAACCCTGAATACGGTACTTCATGTTCGCCATCTCCGTGACTATTTCAAGCGCTTCAAAAAGGGAGATATGTCTGGCCCGGAAGGTGATAAGTTTTGCCTGCGCTTCTCCGCCTGCCCCGCCGCCCCCTTCTCCTTCTCCTAAGAAACCTCCCCCGGCCCCGCCGCCGCCGGCAGGCGCCGCTTTTCTGCCGCCGGCGCCAAGATTGAGAACGATGTTCACCCCCCTCTGATCGCCGGCCTCCTCGATTGGAGTCGGGTCGAACTCCACGCTCTGCTCCTGGAGGAATATCACTACGTCGTTAATGTTGCCCTGTCTGAAATCGATCTCCGGTATCTTGATGTGCTGCATTTTGTCAAGAATTCTGATCCGGTCGCTTTTCTCGACCGCGGTCCTGGCCTCAGTAGCACCCGCACGCATTTCCGCGGATTTTTTTACGGGCACGTAATCCCTCGGGAGCCACGTATCCCGGACACTCTCCATCATTTCCTCCCGAGTCGATTCCAGGTGCATGGTTGCGCGGTCGTATTTCTTGAGCGCGAGCTTGTGCAGAAGCCTGATGGCCTCCGTATTCCCGGGATCAAGCGCCAACACGCCCTCCAGCAGACTGCGGGCCTTATCATATTCTTCGGTCATCAGACGCTGGCGGGCCTTTCCCAGCAATTCGGCGGCCCTTTCTTCCTTGCCGGTGTATTCGTCTCTTTCCCATCTTGGCAGTTCTTCCGGCTTCACCTTCGGGGGGGGATGTTCAATCCTGAATTTCAATTTCGCGGCGACTCTTTCGGCCTCGGCATGGCCGCCGCTGACCGCCTTTTCGGCCGCTTCCAGCGCTTCCTTCCACTTTCCCTGCCGTCCCAGAGAAAGTGCAAGCCGATAAAACACCTCCGTCAGACCATCTTCGGCCGCCTTGCGCTCCTGGGCCCTCTCGGGCCGCACAAGGTACGGCATAGCCTCCTGGTAAAGCTTTTTCGCGTGTTCGTACCGGCGATGCTCCACGGCCTTCCTGGCCGCTTCCAGGCTCTCCATTCCATGCTGGTCCATGGCCTTGCGCCGCAGTTGCTCGCGAATCGCCATCTGTCTTATCTGTAGTTGCTCCGGCGTAAGCGGTTTTTCCTCCACCTTCTCCTTTTCAGGTTCCGCCGCCTTTGCCTCTTCGGGTTCCGGCGCTTCTTCCATCAAACCGGGGATTTCTCCCAGTTCCTCTATCCTCTCTCCCGGCGGCTCTTCTTCGGCCAATTCTCCAGGTTCCCCGGCGGCTTCGTCCGGTATTTCAGCCGGAGGCTCCCTGACCATCAGCTCGTCCAGTGCATCTTCTGAAATAAGATCTTCGATTTCGGCGGGCGCTTCTTCCGCCCCGGGTGCTTCTTCCGGAATTTCTTCAGCTATTTCGGGCTCTTCCGCTTCAGCAGGGGCTTCCTCCGCAACAGCTTCTTCAGGCTCTTCCTCCACTTCGACAGCTTCGGCCGGCGGTTCTTCTTCCTCTCCCGGCAGATCGCCCAGATCTTCCTCTCCCAGAAGATCCTCAAGATCTCCCAGTTCACCTTCCCCGGCGGCTTCTTCAACCGCCTCTTCTGCTGTCTCTTCCTCCATAGCCTCCTCGACGGCCTCTTCGGCGACTTCTTCCTCCTCTGCCTCTTCCCCTCCAATTTCAAGCAGGCCTTCCAGGTCCCCCATCACATCCTCGTCGATGTCCCCGGCCGCCTCCGCCACGGCATCCTCTTCTTCAACCGCATCCCCGGCTAAATCTTCCTCCATAGCCTCCTCGACGGTCTCTTCGGCGACTTCTTCCTCCGCGGCTTCTTCGCCTCCGAGTTCAAGCAGGTCTTCCAGGTCGCCAAGCTCGTCTTCCTCGACATCCTCGGCCGGTTCCTCCACTGCAACAGCTTCTTCAGATGGCGGTTCTCCGCCTTTTTCTTCCCCAACCGCTTCCTCCTCGGCCTCTTTCTCGGCTTCCTCAAGAACGTCGCTTCCAAGCAGGTCGCCAAGCTCGCCCAGGATATCTTCGTCAGCCGCGGCTTCGGTTTCGGTTTCGTCTTCTTCAGCGGTTTCCGACCCCAGCCCGGCCCCCTCAACCATTTCATCCACCTTCATTTCCTCGAGAACCATGGCTTCTTCGTCCGAATCCTGCGCGAAGCACAGAGCACTTAAAAAGCAAAACGCAAAAAGAACGGCCGCAAGCGAAGCCGTCGTGGCCACTAAGGAATGATTACGTAACTTCTGCACTAATTCCCTCTTTCCCGGTCGCCTCTATCGCCCTCTGGAAACTTCCTGATTGGGATTTCCTCCTCATCGCTGAGGCGTCGTATTACTACAATCTGCCTCTCGCTGTCAATACCTCTTATTTCATACGCTATTACGTCGCCCTTTTTGTCCCTGAGATCGAGCCTGTCATTGACTCTTTTGACGTATTCGGTGTTATCCAGGGCAAAATGCAAATGAGCTATGAATTCATCATACTGCACTTTCTTGTTTTTAACAAGCGGGATCAGCTTGTTTCCCCGCCTCAGGGTCAGTATTGAGAAGTCTTCGAGCCTTTCCCCCGTGCTTGTGGTGCGGCTTTCAAACATCGGCTTGTACATGTGAAGTTTGAAGCCCTGCACTTCCTCGCCCATTTCTGCGAAATATGTTCTTTTGTTGCTTCTCAGGTTCAACTGGAATTTCAGCCGGCACGACAGTTTCAGCCTCCCCTGTCCGGCTATTTTGATTTCGGTACCGTCCGGCTTTTTAACCATGCTCCCTTCGGGTATGCGGAACATGGTACTACGTCCTCGAAGTTCCCTTTCGGACGTGAACGGTATTCCCTCGGGCAATTCCGCCAGCTCCGTGTCCGGTGAAAGCATCACGTCTTTCATTTCCGGCATGCCGATTGAACTGCCTTCCGGAAGCTCGATAGACTTGCCTCCGGGCATGACAAGAACACTCCCCGCCGGAAGTTCCGCGGTATCACGCCTGTGGATCCATACACGAGATCCCACCGGCAGATCCAGCTTTCCCTTCTCTTCCTCTCCCGACAGTGCAATCTTCGCGCCGGCAGGAAACTCGATAACGGCTCCCTCGGGAAACGGCACAACCTCACCCTCCGGAAAGCGGACGACACTGCCTTCCGGCACAGCGGAAACCCTCTCTTCGAGCAGTCCCCGCGTCCGGTCATCAATGTAAAGAACCGGCACTGAAGTCCTGAGATCCGCTTCCGGACCGTTTTTGAACGCCATTACCGCTCCTCTCGAAATTCTGCCCCGTGTGTTCTCGGCCAGTCTGCTGACGGTTTTGAACCTCAGCTTGAACGGGTCCGCCGTTATCTTTTCCAGCCGCAGTTTGGCTTCAATCGGAGGGTAGTCGCCGGGGGCGCGAGGATCCGTCCCGGCCATGAATTCCTCCAGGTTGGTGAAGCCGTCGTCGTCGGAGTCCTGCATTGCGTCGGACGGATCGCGCGGATTAAAACCGTGTTTTATTTCCCACCAATCGGGCATGCCGTCCCCATCCCCGTCAAAATCCTTTTGTTCATCGGGGTCCTTGGGCACGAGTTGCTGGCAGAAAGGACAACGTATGCCGTCGTAGGGCACCGGCATTCTGCAGTCAACGCACCAGGCGCGCTTCTCCGGCACGGTCAGATAAGGAGTATCTGTTTCCTTCCATTCTTCCACAAAAAGGCTCATCGGATTCCGGACAGCTTCCAGCGCTTCCTCCAGTGGCGCCGGGTCGACAGCTTCGGCTTCAGGATGGTCCGGGGTTACATTTTCAATATCCTCGATGAAACTTCTGCGCGCCGCGCCGATCATCCCTATCTGCACCGCAAGATACATAAGGGACATCAGAAGCAGTATAATCACGACAAGCCCGATCAGCTTCTCGTAATGGCCCTTAACCATATCAGTTATTTTCTGAATCTGCATCTCAATCACGCCGTGGTCAACGCACGGCAGAACCCCTTACGCCGCCGGAAACACGTAAATGTCCAGCACAATCTTCACTTTAAGCGGCACCTGGATCTCCGGGCCCGATACGAGCCTCTGCTCCTTGTATTTCCATGAATCGGGAAGCCCGCTTCTCTCTCCCCGGGCTTCCGGAAAATTCCGCACTCCCGGCTCCGTTTTGCCGAGTCTCACGGCCTTGACCACGATGAACAAATCGTGACGGGCCAGCAAATTCATGACTTTCCATACCTTGTACTCCATCGCCGTAAACTCAAGACCGAACCTGAGAGTCTCGTAATCCTCTTCCTGCGGTTCGGCGCCGCGGGAACCCGTGGCCGGAGTCCCGACAGAAGGGCGCCCCCTGGGACGGCGCCGACTTGACCGCGACGATCGACTGCTCGGGCTGAACGTCGAAGAAGCCGTTCCTTCGAATTCCAAGCGGGTCACGGATTGAATGTTCCCGACTTCGTTTTCAAACAGGACTTCGCACAAATCTTCGATTATCACAAGCTGTTGAGTCAGTTTCGGGACCTTCTCGGGGGGCGGCGGGACGCCCGTTTCGATATAGTGCGAGAAACCGAAGTCAAAAGGTTCCCCTTCATAGGACCTGAACAGCCTGTTTCGTGTTTCCTCGAGTCGTCCCAGGAACTGGTTGGGACTCCTGTCGAAATCACCGGTCACAGTCTGCCCTTCCTTAACGGCCTTGTCCAGGAGGGCATACCAGTGATTCAGAGTCTTTACGTTCTCCTGTACCCTGGCAACGTTCTCGCGCGAAGGAAACGGGGCCATAGAATAAAACGCACGATATTCTTTTTTCGACCTGTCAAGTTCCTCCGTCGCTTCGCTCAATTCGTGAATACCCTTCAACAGCAGTACCGTCGCGAAAACCAGCAGCACTCCCACCGCGACAACCACGCTGAGTACTATGATGTTTTTCTTTTCCAATCTCATTTTTCCCGTGTCTTCCCGGGCAAGTCCTGTTAAATGTCCTCGCTGCTACCCACCTTCACAGGCTTTGCCAGAGCAAGTCTAATGGTAAATTCTCTGGCAAAGTCACCCGGCTTCATCAGGGGTCTTACGGTTATATCCGTTTTCCCGGTAAAACATTCTGATTCCCTCAACCTGTCCCTGAAAACCTGCCTCGCCTCGGGGTTGTCCAGCAGTTTCATTTTATCGTCAAACCCCTTGCCGCTTATATCGACATGCGTCATGAAACCATCGTCCGTTACAACCGGCTCCACTGCAGTAAGCCACATTCCTTCCGGCATCGCAGAGTGAACAGAGTCGATTATCTCCAGCCACTGGGTGCGCAGGTTCACGACGGACAGAAGATCTTCGACGTTCTCCTTTGCCGTCTTTTCCCGGTTCTTTACCCGCTTCAGGGATTCCTGCACGTTTTCGAAAGTCTCGATCTTTTCTCTCACCCTGGCAAGCTGGTCCATCCGGAACGAACTCATGCGGTAGGAGTATACCCACCAGCAGAGCATAATGAGAGCCACGCCCACGGCCGTTACGGCAAAATAAGGCTGGCGGCGGCGGAAGGTCTTTCTGCTCACCAGTTCGGGCGGCATGAGGTTTATTTCCATGGGGCACGCCAGGGACCGGCGCAGGGCAAGGCCTGCCACCTCGCTCATAAGCGGCACGTCGCCTTCAACGACCTCGGTATCCAGGTCCGCGTTTACTTCAATATTCACAAAGGGATTGACGTACTCAACGTCTATTCCGAGTTTTTCCCCGAAGAACGTGTCCAGATGCTGAAGCATCGACGACCCGCCGGTCATAAAGAGTCTCACAGGGGCGCTCCCGCCCTGCTGGCTTCTGTAGAAATTGATCGACCGGTTGACCTCGGCGTGGAGACGCGTGACAACGCTCCTGGTGATTTTTGAAACCTTTTCGGCGGTTTCATCATCGGGAGCTGCATACACCCCGCCGAACCCTACAAAGCCGCGTTCCAGTTTCAGCGCCTCGGCCTCTTCAAAAGGCACGTCCAGGCCCTTGGCTATTTCCTGGCTTATTGTATTTCCGGCAACCGGGATACTGCGGCTGAATATCCGTGACCCTTCCACAAATATAAGGTTTGTGGACTTGGCCCCCATATCCAGCACCATACTGCATCCTTCTATATCCGGATAGTTGTAGCAAATACAGTTATAGAGGGCCATCGGGGCCACATCCACCAGTTCGGGCTCCATGCCGGCGGCGCCCACAGCGTCGGTCAGCGCTTTTACGTTTTCAATCTTTACGGCCACAAGCAAAACGTGCTGTTCGCCTTGCACGTCGCTGACAAGCTGGTAATCCCAGACCACCTCATTTATCGGGAAAGGCACGTTCTGCTCGGCCTCGTAGCGGACAATCTGGTCGAGTTTATCCCGCGAAGCCGGAGGGAGTTTTACAAAACGAGGAAAGACCGCCTGGCCCGAAACGGTCATAAACAGCGGCGCCGGCCTGATTTCATGCTCGCGCATTATGCGCTTGATGGTCGACGTAATGTTTTCGAAACGCGCCGCTCCCTGCAGATTAGGGCCCATGTGCCCCATGCCGTAATTAAGGAGTTCGGGAACGCCGGACTTCGGCGCCATGAATTCGGCCAGGAGCACCTTGCTGGCGCCGATGTCCAGAGTAACTATACGATCGGATTTTATGAACATCTGGAGTTCGGGGCTATTTGATATACTCGTAGCTGTCGATGTTTATAAGAAAAAAAGGCGACTGTTTTCTGTCCAGAAGATAACCGGCCCGGGACTTCACTTTATCGCTTTTTACCACGTCGGAGTTCTTCCACCAATCCTCGGGGAGTTTGATGCCGCCGGTAATACTGTGTTTCGCTATGACATCGCCCCCGTACATGATTTCAACCGCTATCGCCGATAGTTCGCCGTATCTCTCCACGGCCGGCGGCCTCAGAAACATTGTGCTCAGGTGCCCGCGGTCCTGCCTGATGTCGGCGTACTTGACGCTGTTCTGAAACAAACTGAACTCCTGTTTCCGATCAACCTCTTTTAAAGAAAGAACGTAATACCGGAAAGTGAGTTCATCGATCCACTCGGGCGCGGTATCATACTCGACGGCTATCCGCACCCATTCCCTTCGATCCCCCGGCTGTCTCGGCACATTTGTCCTGTATTCGGGGGTTTCCGTTGTCGCGCGCTTTTCTAGCCCGGTCAGCCCCCTGATACGCACCATGTCCTCAGGCGCTATCGCCTCCTTTTGCCCCGCACGTGCGGCGGGGCGCCCGCCGGCAGTCTGGGCGGGAACCGGACCCGCGCTCAATACGCTCAAAATCAATACGGCAAACAGGACAGATCCACTTTCAACAGGGCATCGCATAACGGTCTCCTTACGGCTGTATTCCCTCCGGCGGCCTGAGGCGCTTTCGCCTCACCCTGTTCGCACAGGCCAAGGCAAAGAGCGGTTCACAATATAAGAAGAAGGAGGGCTTTCTTCCAAGAAAAAAAACAAGGATCCGCGGAATTCCCTTCCTACCAGTTGCCGGCGCAGGCATTTGTAGTATCCGACCATTTTATCGTTTCGACGTGCCCGTCGATAAAAACGGCGTTTGCCTGCCCGTTATGCCAGGTTCCAACCCTCTCCTGCGGTATTTTCGCCTTCAGCGAGGGATCGAGCATGCCGTCCCACGCCAGCCTGTTTTCCTCGTCGCCCGCGTACTGCAGGAATCCTCTTTCGCATATTTGAGTAGGACTTCCGCCCGTCTCTATTGTATTTGTTTCGGATATTTCGCTGAACAGTAGCGTCCGGCTCGCCTTGGTCATGTTCATTATGTCATTATGTGACGCCGAAGAATTCATTACGTAGCTTCGCACCGGATCACACGGGTCGTTCGTACCGTCCGGAGAAACGTCCGGCGCCACTGTCAGCACAAACGTAGGGCAGATATATATCTCAAAACTCTTTCCGGTATATTCCCATATTGTGCCGTTCGTTATGCTCGTGCGTCCTTCACCGCCCCACCACTTCGTCCACCCGGGATCGGGACTACTCGCGTCTCCGCTGTGGTTGTCCACGTATCCCGTCCAGTCCACCCAGCCTACCTGTGAAACGTGCCACTCTTCTTTTTCACTGTCATAGCTTTCTTGGGTATCGGCGTGCGGCAGATTGTTCCCGTTATCGAAAGCGTAGTTCATCGCCGCGATCTGGAGGTTCTTCAGGTTGGCCTTGCACGCCGTGCGCCTGCCGTGTTCCCTGGCCTGATTCAGTACCGGGAAAAGCAATGCCATCAGCAAACCGATAATGGCTATCACCACAAGCAGTTCAATCAATGTAAACGACCGGCCCCGGTTCCCGGATCTGTAATCAAACTTCATAATCGGTTCCTTTATTTCCTGAGTTTCATAACTCCTGGAGTTCCATCCTGTCTATGCCCCATCACTTTTATTCTGCCACTTCCCGGTCTTCGGCGCAAGTTTGTTTACTGAATCGGCCCCGTTTCTTTTCGCATTGACGAAAACAACCCGCCCGGTGTAAGAGGACATGGCTATGTGTCCGATACGGTAATCCCACACCCCGGTAGCTCAGTTTGGACAGAGCGACGGATTCCTAATCCGTAGGTCCCAGGTTCGAGTCCTGGCCGGGGTACTCGCGCCATGGTCTCAGTGCTTCCATTTCCCGTCGGGGCCGCGGCGCGCGGTCACCATTGCGTAGGCGTTATGGTTGTGTATGCTTTCGTAGTTTTCCGTTTCAACGCAGTACCAGAATATCCGCTCATCCGCCCGAAGGCGGAGCGCGATGGACCGCACGATATCCTCGGCAAACACGGGGTTGCTGTATGCCTGTTCCGTAACGTATTTTTCGTCTTCCCGTTTCAGAATCGGGTACAGGGGCGAGCTTGCCTCCGATTCAGCGATCTCGATCAGGTCCTCTATCCATACCAGCGATTCGGATACTTCCTTTATAGTAACAGTTGAGCGCTGGTTGTGAGCCCCTTTGTCCGATATCTCGCGCGAGCAGGGACAGAGCGTTGTAACAGGAACTCGTGTTTCCACCACCAGTTCGAAACCGCCGCCCTTCTTTTTCGAATCCAGTGTGGCGTGGAACGCGCATTCATACCCCATCAACGAACGCGCGCCGGATACCGGGGCCCTTTTCTCTATGAAATACGGGAACCTGATTTCCAGATGCGCAGTTTCAGATTCGAAGCGCTCCACCATGGCTTCCAGGATGGTATCTATTTCGCGGGCGCATATCCTGCCCCGACAGCGGTTCATTACGTCCACGAAGCGTGACATGTGCGTGCCCTTCAGGTTGTGAGGCAGGTCCACGAACATATTGATCCTGGCAAGGGTGTGCTGTGACTCGTTGCGCCTGTCCAGGACCGTTACAGGATATTCCAGGTCCTTTATGCCGACTTTCTGGACGGGGATCCTGCGTGTATCCGGTGTGTTCTGTACGTCTTTCATGATTAGAAGCTACATCCTGCCATACTCGCTGTCCAGCGCAAGAGCTTTTGCCTGTCGTGCGTGCGGTTGCAGGGTTACAGGTTACAGGTTATTCGGGATCTTAATCCCAATCTTAATCTTTCCCTCCGTAGTCCGTAGTCCGTCGTCTGTCATCCGCCATCTGTCCTCTGCCCCCGTGGTTGCTCCCCTCTTCTCCCTCTTAATCCCAATCTTAATCTCTCCGTCTTAATCCCAATCTTGATCTTAATCTTTATCTCCCTCTCCTTGCCTCAAATCCCGCATCCCGTATGCCGGGTCTTCTTCTGACAAAGAACCGCAATCTGCCTGCTCCCGGAGCTCGGCTTCCATCCATTTCCTCACGGAATTGACCAGGAACAATCTGTCCGCCCGGCGCAGGTCCTCGATACTGACCACCTCCTCGGCAACCGCGCCGCTCTCGATAAGATGCTCCCTGAACACTCCGGGAAGCAGTCCGCACTCCACGGGCGGGGTCACAAGGCGCCCTTCTTTCTCCACCACCAGGTTCGCCACCGTGCTTTCCGTGGCCTCCTGCCTGTCGTTCCACAGGATAACATCGTCGAAATCCGGCTCCGATTTTCTTGCTTCTTCATATACCGCGCGATGTGTGGTCTTGTGGTAAAGAAATGCATCGTGCCGGTTTACCGGCCGGCGCGCGAGAACGACCCGTACGGCAACCTCGGGTCTGTCGTTTGAAAGCGGAACGCATTCCACAACCGGTTCGCCTGAAGCCGGCACCAGAAGCCTGACTTTGTGCGCGCCCTCAAGTCCGCGCGCCCGGGACAGCATCGTTTCCCTGATCCCCGGCAGATCAATTTCGCGCCCGAAATAACCGGCGGAGTTCCTGAGCCGTCTTAAATGGTTATCAAGCAGAAAGTATCCGGTTCCGGGTTCCCACAGCACGGATTCGAGAAGGTCAAAGCCGGGCGTCCCGGCAGTGAGTATTCCGGCCTTGGTAAGGCATTCTTCGTATTCCTTTGACGGTTCGGAATCCCACACGACCCCTCCGCCAACGCCGTATTCAGCCGTTCCTTTCTCCCTGTCGACACATACGGTCCGGATGGCGACACTGAATCGCGCGCGCCTTCCTGGTCCGACAATTCCGATGGAACCCGTGTAGATTCCGCGCGGGTCCGGCTCCAGGTCCCTGATAATCTGCATTGTCCGCACCTTCGGCGCGCCGGTAATGGACGCGCAGGGGAAAAGCGCCTGCATTATGTCCGTGAATCCAGCCGAAGTACTGCAGACTACCGTAGACGTCATCTGGTGCACGGTCGGATAACGTTCCGTGTCGAAAAGACTCACGGCTCTCACGGACCCGCTTTCCGCCACCCTGCCCATGTCGTTGCGGATCATGTCCACGATCATGACGTTCTCCGCTCGGTCCTTTTCGGAATTGTGCAGATCGCGCATCCGCCGCTCGTCGTCTTCCCATGTCAGTCCCCTGGAAGCGGTGCCTTTCATGGGACGCGACTCCAGCCTTCGGTCTATGAGCGAAAAAAACAATTCGGGCGAGGCGGAACACACGCTGAACCTGCCCATATCTATAAACGCTCCGTAGGAGCCCAGCTGGTTGTGCTGAAGGCGGCGGAAGAAACTCCAGGCATCCCCTGCGAATTCAGCGCGCAGGCGAAGAGTGTAATTCACCTGGTAGGTATGCCCCCTTCTGAGATAGTCCTTTATCCTGGAGATGGCATCGCAATACTCCGGCCTGCCGACCGACGGGGTCCAGTCCCCGACGCGGAAAGATTCGGCACTGCCGTAACCCTCAATGTCGATTTCCTGCGCGTCCTCAAATACGGCAAACCACGCCAGGGGAAAGTCGCGAAGGTCGTGCGCCTCGAGGGCTCCGTCGAGTCCGGGGCCGGCTTCATAGGAAATGAAGCCGGCGGCACGCGCTCCCGAGACGGCCGCGCTTTCGACTTCGTTGAGGACGGGAATTATCTCGGAGGTCTTCTTTGCTTCGAGGACTGCGGAGGGATTTCTGAGCAGGAGGTGGCCGCCGTCTCCGTCGGGGTTCCAGATTACGACTTTGATTTCGTCGTTCATACCTGAGAGCCATTGTGTCCGGCGGTTCCTCCCGCGTCAAGCCCTTGGCCCGGCGGTTATTGCTCTGCCTGTGCCCTTCTCCCTCGCGTCACGCAGGCCGGAGTGTGGGAGGGTTCTTGGTCTCTCTGGGTTCTGCTTGTGCCCTCTAGCCCCGCGTCACGCATTTCGTTCGCAAATCGAACCGCGATCTCACCGCTTCTGCTTCGTTTCCGCCCTCCTCGGGTATATGTATACACGCTCGGAGGGCGGGGCCCACGCCTACGGCGTGGCAAGCTTGCAGACTTGTCCCGCTGAAAGCGGGAAGCGGCAAGCTTGCGATCCGATTTGCGAATCCTGCGGAAGCGAAATGCGTGACGCAACAGCCCGCATCGCTGGCGGCG
>JAWODU010000027.1:0-63500 GCA_046483125.1 Kiritimatiellia bacterium | reverse complement strand
TCGGTCTCACCCGAGCGGTGGCTCATCATGCAGCGGTAGCCCGACGAGTGCGCGAGCGCAAAATCCGCCTCAAGCACCTCGTAGCCGTCCTTGCTCTGGCCCACATACAGAAAATAGGCCTTGCCGCCTTTGCCCTTCTTTTCAAATCCCACCCGCGTACCCCTTGCATCCTGGGTAATAGCGCACATTCGGAGCTGTTCCACGAAAGAATGTTCGGGACGCCTTGTTGGCTGGGGCCTGGGATCCGGTTTCGGGGGCGGCGGTTTTCCGAAAGGCATTTTTGTCAGAATTTCCTGGTACCGCGAAAAATCAGGTTTCTGGACTGGCGCCAGTCCTCGTGCCTCAACGGCCCAAGCCGTTGCGCAGGCGGCCAGGAGATATAGTGTTTTACGGTGACAAGTCATAATAACCTCACACTTTTGTATTTATACCATTCCGGTCGGGAAAAAACAAGTCCTGAGACAGGGAAATATCTATGCAGGATGGGAGATGCGGGTGAGACACCCACTACTACAACTGGACCTTCGCCGATCGGGGGATCGGCTCCTACGGAAGCCCTGCGGGTGAGGACACCCGCTACTACTACAACGATCGGAAGGTGTAGTAACGCGTGTCCTCACGCGTACATGTAGGAGGCGAACCATGTTCGCCGAAGGTCGGACGGACGACAGATGACAGAGGACGGAGGACGGAGGACAGACGACGGAGCGAGAGATTAAGATTGGGATTAAGATTGGGATTAAGATTCGGGGAGAAGGGACACTTAGTCCCCACACCTGGCCTACTTTTCCATTTCGGATGACGATTACGGGCGACGATTACGATTGACGATTAGGACGATTGTCCTCGTGGTCCGTAATCGCCACGTGAGTCCCGTTCCACGTGACAACGTGGTCACGGGATCGCCCGTAATCGTCCAGCGACTACCGACAACGTCTCTCCTGCTCTGCTCCCCTTGCATCGCGTCCGGCGGCGCAGTGCTACCTCCAGTCGCCGCCAGCGACGCGGGGGGAAGGGAACAAGCAGAACCCAGAAAACCCGAACCTCGCCCGCGCTCCGGACTCCGCGCTCCGACCCGCGTGGCGCGGGCGCACGCCCCCCTGCCCCAAACCTTCAAAAAGGGGGTTGACGGCCGGGAGGTGCATGCATTAGGATTCCGCCCGTAATGAATACGAGTCTTTCCATCGTGACGGCGGCTGTCGTAGTATCCGTGGTACTGCGGGTGCTCGTGGTGCGCCTTGTGCGGCCGGCACGCGTCGCGATGGGAATCGGGTCATAAGACCCCTTTCAGACGCTTTAATGAATCAACCCATCGCGCCATAATGCGATGGGTTTTTTGTTAATGGAGGACGTTGACATGAAGAAAAAGGGCGCAGACAGTGTTATAGAAGCCCTGGAGAAGGCGGGAGTAGACACGATATTCGGGATACCCGGCGGGTCCGTACTGGACATATTTGCCCGCCTGTACCACGCGCCGTTTCGTTTCGTGCTCGCGCGCCACGAACAGGGCGCCACGCACATGGCCGACGGCTACGCCCGCGCGTCGGGTAAAGTCGGTTGTTGTATCGCCACCTCGGGACCGGGCGCCACCAACACGGTTACGGGACTGGCAACCGCGAACATGGACGGAATACCGCTGGTCTGTCTGACCGGACAGGTACCTTCGGGAATGATAGGCAATGACGCTTTCCAGGAAGCGGACACTACGGGAATTACCCGTACGGTTACCAAGCACAATTACCTGGTTAAGGACGTCCGCGACCTGCCGCGTACGATCGTAGAGGCCTTTCATGTTGCGGCCAGCGGCAAACCCGGGCCAGTGGTTGTTGATATTCCCAAGGATATTCAGCAGGCGGATACGGATGTCGTACCTCCGGCTCTTTCGGAAATCGACATACGCGGATACAAACCGTCGGCCACGGGCCATCCCAGGCAGATATCACGACTGGCCCAGGCCATAAACAAGTCGCGTAAACCGCTGATTTACGCGGGCGGCGGCATAATTTCGTCTGGAGCGTCCGAAGAACTCACGGCGCTTGCGCGTACGGCGCGCATCCCGGTAACCACTACCCTGCTGGGCCTGGGAGCTTTCCCCGAAACCGACCCCCTGGCCCTGAGGATGCTGGGGATGCACGGCAGTGTGGCGGCAAACCGCGCTGTGAGCGGGTGCGACCTGCTCATATCGGCAGGCGCCAGATTTGACGACCGGGTCACGGGAAAGATCTCGGAATTCGCGCCGCACGCGGTAAAAGCTCATATAGACATAGATCCGTCAGCCATCGACAAGAGCGTCAAGACCGATATTCCGGTCGTGGGCGATGTAAAGCATGTTCTGAGCAAGCTGGCCGGACAGGTTGAGCAAACCGACCGGTCGGAATGGCTGGAAGAAACAGGCGCGTGGCAGAAGGATTATCCTTTTGACTACGACCGCTCGACAACCGACATGGTTCCCCAGCACGTTGTGGAAGAACTCTACAATGTTACAGACGGTAATGCAGTTGTAGTGACGGATGTCGGCCAGCACCAGATGTGGGCGGCCCAGTTTTACAAGTATACCAGGCCGCGCACCTTTCTGTCTTCGGGCGGACTGGGAACCATGGGGTACGGCCTGCCGGCGGCGATAGGCGCGCAGACGGCGGTTCCCGACGCTACCGTTATAGCGATTGCGGGCGATGGAAGCATACAGATGAATTTCCAGGAACTGGTCGTGGCCGTGGAGCATTGTCTCCCGATAAACATTGTTATACTGAACAACGGCTACCTGGGCATGGTGCGCCAGTGGCAGGAGATGTTTTACAATAATGAATGTTCGGCCACGCGGCTCGGGCAGTCGATGCGGTCGAAAATGGAGAAGCTGACTGCTAAATCCGGCGGCTATCTGCCGGATTTTGTAAAACTGGCCGAAGCGCACGGCGCCGCGGGCGTAAGAGTGACCGAAAAGGAGAAGCTCAACGATGCCCTTACGGAAGCCATAAATACGAATGGCCCCGTTGTGGTTGAATGCATGGTAAGGGAGAATGAAAATGTGTATCCAATGGTTCCTCCGGGTGCTTCGTTAATGGAAATGATACAGAGCATGGCGTAGGGAATCGTTAAAAACCGTTAAAGCGGTGAAACGAGAGATCGGAGTTATTGATGAAACACGTAATAACAATGCTTGTGGAAAACAAGCCCGGTGTTCTGGCCCGGATAGTCAGCATAATTTCCGGGCGCGGGTATAATATAGAAAGCCTGAATGTCGCGCCGACTCACGACGCCACGCTTTCAAGGATGACGATCAAGGTTCCGGGTGACGACCGGGTTCTGGACCAGGTTACAAAACAGCTTAACAAACTGCTGGATGTGGTGAAGGTAACCGATCTCACCAGGAAACGGCACCTTAACAGGGAACTTGTGCTGGTTGAAGTTGCGGCTTCATCGAAAAACAGGCCCCAGATTGTTGAACTGGCGGGTCTTTTCGAGGCCAAGGTTGTCGCGGTCAAACAGAAATCGGTCAGCATTCAGATAGCCGGAGAACAGGACAAGATCGAGGACTTTATAAACCTCCTCAAACCCTACCGGATACTGGAAATATCGCGGACCGGAGTAATTGCCCTGGCGCAGGGAAGAGAAGAGGGATGACGGAGGACGGAGGGAGATAGATTAAGATTATGATTAAGATTGGGATTAAGATGGGAGATACAGGATGCGGGTGAGGACACCCGCTACTACAACGCCGGAAGGTGTAGTAACGCGTGTCCTCACGCGTACATGCAGGAGGCGAACCATGTTCGCCGAAGGTCGGGACATAAGGAAGAAGTAAATGAACGCGAAGAAGAAAGAACGAATTATTATATTTGATACCACGTTGAGGGACGGCGAGCAGTCCCCGGGCGCCAGCATGACACACAGGGAAAAAGTCGAACTGGCCAGGGAGCTCGCTAAACTCGGAGTGGATATCATTGAAGCAGGTTTCCCGATCGCTTCGGAAGGGGATTTTCAGGCCGTGCGGGACGTTGCCGCGACAGTGAAAGGACCGGCCGTGGCCGGACTGGCCCGGTGCGTGAACAGGGACATTGAACGCTGTGCGGAGGCCGTGGGGCCCGCGCGGAAGTCCAGAATACACGTTTTCCTGGCAACTTCCCGCATACATCGGAAGTACAAACTCAGAAAAGCCAGGGCCGAGATCCTGAAACAGGCAGTATCGTCCGTTAAATACGCCCGTACTTTCTGTGACGATGTTGAGTTCAGCCCCGAGGATGCTTCGCGCACAGAACCGGATTTCCTGGCCGAGGTCGTAAAGGCCGTGATAGGCGCCGGGGCGGGAACGGTGAATATCCCCGACACCGTGGGGTACGCCATTCCCAGTGAGTTCGGGAACCTGATCGCCTATTTGTATGAACACGTATCCAACATCAATGAGGCGGTAATCAGTGTTCACTGTCACAATGACCTGGGGCTGGCAGTGGCCAACTCCCTTGCCGCCGTCGAAAACGGCGCGCGGGGAATCGAGTGCACTGTAAACGGCATAGGCGAGCGTGCCGGAAACGCGGCGCTGGAAGAAATAGTGATGGCCGTCAAGACGAGATCCGACCATTTTGCCGGCGTCGAAACGGCGGTCAAAACCGATCGCATATACAAGATAAGCAGGATGGTAAGCCGCATTACGGGGCTGACCGTACAGCGCAACAAGGCGATTGTCGGAGCAAACGCTTTCGCGCACGAGGCGGGTGTTCACCAGGACGGTATGCTCAAGGAGCGCAGGACGTACGAAATCATGCGTGCCGAGGATATAGGCATACCGGGCACGGACATTGTTCTGGGAAAGCATTCAGGCCGCCACGCCGTACGGCACCGGCTCACTGAACTCGGCATTAAACCGAACTCTGCCGAAATGGAACGGCTGTACTGCAGGTTCAAGGAAGTAGCCGACAAGAAGAAACACGTCTACGACAGCGATCTCTTGACGATTGCGCATGAAGAGATGTTTGAGCCGTCGGAGACGTACGTACTGGATTACCTTCACGTTTCGGCCGGAACGGGCACCATTCCTACCGCAACGGTCCGCTTGAAGAAAGGCAAGGATATCTTTCAGGAAGCGGCCGCAGGTGACGGCCCCGTGGACGCGGCCTTCAAGACCATAGACAGGATAAGCGGTCAACAGGGCAAACTGGTGGATTATTCCATACAGGCAGTAACTGTAGGTAAAGACGCGATGGGAGAAGTAAGCCTTCGAATGTTGATAGGCTCCGACGTGTTTGCCGGAAAAGCGGCCAGCACGGACATCATAGAAGCGAGCGTCAAGGCGTACCTCTCGTGTGTTAATCGCGCCGTGGCGCTCAGTGAGGATTCATCTGCCGGGCAATTGCCGTCCGGACGGAAAAGAACGCGGAAAAAGAGGAAATAAAGGATCTTTTGGGTTAACCTGACGGCGGGGCAAAGTACGCCGTTGTGGCGTATCCCGGAGACCGGCGCCTACCGGTCTTGTGTTGTTCATCTGCGCAACAATAGTTTTTGACCTGTTCGCCTGTGTTTGACAGTATTTCACATGTTTATGAACTTGTCCGGTCACACAAAGCCTTATGCAGTACTGGGGCATCCTATCGGCCACACCCTTTCGCCGGTGATGCATAACGCGGCCTTTCAGGCTCTCGGCATGGACGCGGTATACATGGCTTTTGACGTGGCGCCGGATCGTCTGATTAGTGTTCTCCCGAGCATGGCCGACATGGGCTTCGGGGGCGTTAATCTTACCGTACCTCTCAAGCAGACGGCGTTTGAAGGGCTCAGAGATCATGACGCTTCTTCGAAAATGTTCCGGGCGGTCAACACCGTGCAGTTTCTCGGGGGCGGGAATCTGAAGGCGCACAACACCGACAGTTACGGATTTCTCCAGGCCTTTGACGAAGCTTTCCAAAGAAGCGTAGAGGGTAAATCCGTGCTCGTTATCGGTACCGGCGGCGCGGGAAGAACCGTGGCGTTGACCTGCGCGTCGGCAGAATGCGGGAAAATGACCCTTTCCGACGCGGACCCCGAACGCGCCCGCAAGGTTGCTTCCGAAACCGGGCGGCGGGACGTAATTCTCTGCCCATCGGAACCCGAAAAGCTGTGTAAAGCCTGCCGCCGGAGCGACGTGGTAATCCAGGCCACGCCTGTCGGCATGAAACCGGACGACCCCGTTCTGGTTCCCCGGGACGGATTTCACGAAGGCCAGTTGGCATTTGACCTTATCTACATTTATCCGATGACGCGTTTCATGAAGGAGGCCGACGCCTCGGGAGCCCGGGTCTCGAACGGTCTGGGCATGCTTCTGCATCAGGGCGCCAGGGCCTTTCAAATATGGACAGACGTTGAGCCGCCGGTAGAGGAAATGCGCCGGGCCCTGGAAAACGAAGTTTACGGAAACCGTAACTAGAACAGGAGGTTTATATATGCCCGTCGGCTTTCCCCTGCACTCTTTTTTCGGGGCCGTTTCTATTGCCTTCGGCGCGTGCATTGGAAGTTTTCTGAACGTGTGTGTCTACCGGATACCCCGGGATATTTCACTGGCAGCCCCCCGCTCCTTCTGTCCGGCCTGTAAAAGCAAGATACCATGGTACTGGAACATACCGCTTGTGAGTTTTGTAGTTCTCGGCGGGCACTGCAGATACTGCGGAGCCAGAATATCCGCGCGTTACTTTGTGGTTGAAGCGCTCACGGCGCTTCTTTTCTGGCTGGTATATCTTAAATTCCTCCCCCTTGTGCCCCCGGCTTCTGAACCGGCCCTGGGCCTTGAACCGGCGCGGGATTTTCTTCTTCTGCCGGTTTACTGGCTTGTCGTTTCAGGGCTGATAGCGGGCACCTTCATAGATTTCGAACACCTGATTATTCCGGACAGAATCACCCTCGGCGGCATAATAGCCGGACTTGTTTTGAGCACTGCAGTGCCCTCGCTTCATAATACCGGCCACAGGTTTTACGCCCTTTACCTTTCCGCGGTAGGTGCCGGAGTCGGATGGGGACTGCTATGGCTCGTAGCCGTATTCGGCAGGCTGGCGTTCAAGAAGGAGGCCATGGGGTTCGGCGACGTAAAGCTCCTGGGAGCCATCGGCGCGTTCCTGGGGTGGCGCGCGGTGCTCTTTACGGTGATGCTGTCATCGCTGGCCGGTTCCGTTGTGGGCATGGTGCTGGTGGCGTTGCGAGCAAAGAGGATGCAGAGCAGGATGCCCTACGGGCCCTACCTTGCGTTGGCGGCGATAGTATGGGTGCTATGGGGACCGTTTCTATGGGATGCCTGGCTCGCGTTTCTGGGCGGGGCTATCTGATCCGCGATGCAAGGGGAGCAGAGCAGTAGAGACGTTGCGGGCAGTGCTCTTAGGATCCTGTAAATCCCGTAGATCTTGTCTAAACATCGATCTTAATCCCAATCTTAATCTCTCCCTCTGTCCTCCGTCCTCCGTCATCTGTCCTCCGTCCACCCCCTCACCACGGCATTCGCTTCCAGCGCCAGTCTATGCCCTTCGAGTCCAGGTAGTTTTCAAATTCCTTCGCTGTGCCGAA
This sequence comes from Kiritimatiellia bacterium, assembly GCA_046483125.1. Taxonomy (GTDB): domain Bacteria; phylum Verrucomicrobiota; class Kiritimatiellia; order UBA8416; family JAWODU01; genus JAWODU01. Next base: position 55,982 of record JAWODU010000027.1, on the reverse strand, counting down.
ACGTATCCTGTGGGGATCCCCTTCCCCGTGAAACTCGCAGTCCGCGTCGCTTTCGGCGTGACCGTGCTCCCGGCAGATTGCCGGCCGCTTTTGATAGGCCCCGCACCTGTTGTCGGGCTGAAGGTTCTCGCAGTCGGTCGCGAACTCGACGTACCAGCTTCCATCGTGGTCTATGAAGACGTAAACGTTCTTGTGCATCAGGAACCAGCGAACCTGGTCGTATTCAAACTTCGAGGTGGGTTTATCGAATTCAAGCGCCACGTATCTACAGCACATCGCGTCACACGAAGCGCACATATCCGAAAGCTTTTCTTTTTCAGTCATTTCCTTTCCCCCTGCTTGACTATGCGCAGACAACTACTATTATTCCGGCCATTAAACAGTAGCACGTGTGGCAATACCATCCTTGTCCCGATCCTTGTCTATATCGATCCGACGATGACCGGGACGACGAACGCGACAAGGATAAGAAATGGACAGTGATCGGGACGACGATCACAACAACGATGACCACAAAGCCACTATTTAGTGGCCCTATTACTAATCCTCACTCACTCTGTCCACCAGAAAAATCGCGAAAAAGCCGTTTTGTGCCCCCCTTGAAGTGTTCCTGTCGATCCTGCTATTGTTCTTTGGGTGAATACAAATGAAGAAGACAGCCGCATTTCTCCTTTTCAGTCTCGCGACAGCAGCGCCTGCATCGGCCGGTCCCTTCAGCCCGACCGATCATGCCGGAAAGAACCACCTGGAGGCGATGAAGCAGTTCGCCGCCGGGCGGAAGGGGTTTGTTGTGTGGGAGTCCCGCCGCCCCACCGGCACCAAGGCCAGAAAGTACCGTATATGGAAGCGTAATCTCGACGGGACCGGTCTGGCAATGATCAGCGGCATGCCCGGGGCAGACAACTACGCTCACTTTGCGCCGCGCATTTCCCCGGACGGACGTCATGTTATTTTTGCGGGCAAGGAGTGGAACTCAACGTTTGACGAGAACACCCGCACGCTCTTCAACGGGGAATACGCCGCGCCGCCTTTCGACGCCTGGATTGTCGGAATCCACCCGCGAACGCTGGAAGCGGGTGAGCCGCGCGAAATCAAGGCACTGCATGGGCGCGTGGGGGGCGCCGGCGAGGACCATGTTTTCGAATGGCGTGACAATCGGACTGTGCATGTCAACCTCCCTGACGAGGGAGGAATCTACGCATTTGATATAGCCTCGGAGAAAATCGGCCGGGAGCTGGTGCATTGCGGCAGGAACAACCTGATTCTGTCTCCCGGCGGCAAGTACGTTATCTGTGCGCAGGGAGGCGGCGCCGGATACCGGAAGGTCGAGGCCCGGGAGGGGGAAACGCCCACGGTAAACGGGGTCAACAAGCTTGGAGGCTGTCAGGTAAGCATCTCTTCGCGCGGCGACTGGCTCGTGTGGATGGAGAAGGCTTCCCAGTTGTCGGCGCTTAACCTGAAGACCGGGAAGCGTCACGACCTGGGCGAGGTGAAAAGGAGGCTTCCCCGTGGGCACAACTACATCTACTTTCCGGCGCTCAGCCGGGATATGACGCTTCTGGCGATCGGCGGCTCGGACATGCACAGCCACGCCTACGGGGACTATGAAATTTTTCTTTTCCCCTGGGACCCGGAAACTTGCAGACCGTCGGGGAACCCCGTCCGCTATTCCTTCAACGATCGCGGACGGTATCCCGGCGTCGACAAGAAAGGCGGACACGCCCTTGACCGCTGGCCCGACGTCTGGGTGTATAACCCGGAGTTCTCCGGCGAAGGCGACGGCGGAGAAGCCGAAGAAACCTATCCGAAACTGACGCTGGAAGTACTGGACACAAATACGCGTGTCCTGGAAGAAAAGTCGTTACTTGACCAGGCTGTCCGCCGGCTGGCACAGCTTGCCGCCGACAGAAGCAGGCCGGATCGGGCGGGCAAAGCCAGGCGGGAACTTGAAGCCCTGCAGGAATGGGCTGAACTGGTACTGAAAGACGCGCGGGACAAGGAAAAAACGGCCCCCGGCGAAGCAGTCAGGCTGTACAAGTGGATCGCGGGCGCTTTCAGGGAGCGGAGCCCCGGCAAAAGGGCCGGGAAGAGATTTGCCGAGTTACGCGACGATCCCGAGTTCCGGAAGGAAGCCGAAGCCTGGGGCGGTTACGTGACGATTCGCGACCTTGCCAAAGATTTCAAATGGCCGAGCGGCGCGAAACAATCGGCGAATGACCAGGCCTTTGCGCGTGCGAATGCCCATGCCATTTCGCGGATTCGCAGTATTTTCCAACGGCTTCAGGCCGGGTACCCGTCGACTCGCGCGACACTCGAGGCGCGCTCCCTCATCCACCGGTACGACATTCATGTTGAGTTACCGGTGCCGGCGGATCAGAAGGTCGCGGCAATCGTGGATGCCGTGGTCGTGCGCACTTCCACGCCCCTCAAGGCCGCCGACATAGCTCCATACACGGAAGCGCTGATGACGATCGAATACCGCGCGGAAGAAGTACTCTCCGGCAAGCTTGATTCGAAGAGGTTTGTCGCCGTTCATCTTGTTATGCAGGAAGGCAAACTCCTTCCGCCCGGCCGGCTCGAAAAAGGTACAAAGGTACGGCTCAAGCTCGGGCTCTGGTCTACGCAGAACAATTACATGAGCCACCCCATTGCGGACGGCATCGAGGACCGGGACGCCAACTACTACTTCGTGTTTGCCGGGAAAGTAATGGGATAAGCTTCTGCAGACGGCTATTTTCCTCCCTGTCCGGTTCCGGCCTTCTCGTGGGATTCTGAAGAGATTACATCGGCCACGATTTCAGCGATCCGTTTCGCGCCCGCCGCATTGGGGTGTACCGTGTCGGGGAAGAACTCTCTTCGGTCTTTCATCGGTGAGTAAAGGTCGATAATGCGCGCCCCCGTCTCCTCTGCGATCATGTCGATTCGCGGTATGATTTCATCTTTAATAATTCTGTCACGGGGTCCCCACTCACCAGGGTAGATCGGCGCGGGGTAGCAGATCCAGACGGCCGGCTTGCTTTCCAGTTCCTGAAAGCTCTTCACCAGTTTGACGTAATCCGGCACGAAATCCTCCTTGTGTTCGGGCCAGACCAGGGGACTTGTATCGTTCGTGCCCAGCATGATGACAACAACATCGGGCTGAAATTTCAGGGCCATATCGAAGGCTTTCAGGTCGCGGTACGGTTTGGGTCCCTTTTCGAGTAGGGTTGCTCCGCTGACCCCGAAATTCCCTGCAAGCCACTTCTTGCCCAGCATGTGACCCAGTTGCGCGGGGTAGCAGTTTTCGGCCCGGTTTTGGATTCCCAGTCCGTAAGTGATGCTGTCGCCGACGCAGGCAACCCGCGTCCGTTCGCGCTGATTCTCGGCAACGCTTTCACCCGTTGTCGAAGCGAACACGGAAAAAGCAACTAACCCGGCTAAAAAGTTCAGCCATTTCGACATGATCTTGACTCTACCCGGATATCTTTCAAAGGGCAAGTTTCGGGATGCGAGCCGCGGGTGAGACACCCGTTGCTACAACGTCGGAAGGTGTAGTAACGCGTGTCCTCACGCGTACATGTAGGAGGCGAACCATGTTCGCCGAAGGTCGGAACAGAGGACGGATGACGGACGACAGATGACGGACGACGGAGGGGGATAGATGAAGATTAGGATTAAGATTAGGGACTAAGGGCCCCCGCACCGTCGGCCTGCGTGGCGGAGCGCTGGAGGGCACATTGACATTGCATTCCGCGGGCGGCATGATACTGTGCCCCGACAGTCGGCTTCCGGCCGCTTGCTCGCGTTCACTGGCGGCTCTACGCCCTGAAGAGGATATTTGTCGTCCATGGTTTTCAGCTCACACCTGTTTCTTTTTTACTTCCTGCCGGCGGCCCTCCTTCTCTATTACGTTGTGCCGCGGCGTGGAAAGCACGCCCTGCTCACCCTCCTGAGCTATCTCTTCTACGGCTGGGCGAACCCCCTGTTCATGGTTCTGATGTTCACTTCAACGGCTGTTGACTATGTCTGCGGCCTGATAATCTCGCAACAGTTCGCCCGCTCCTGGAAGAAACCGGTTGGAGGGTTGACCCGCGGGGGCGCCCGCACCCGCAGGCAGAAGATTGCGCTGGCCGTATCAGTCTGCTCCAATCTCTCGCTCCTCGGCTTCTTTAAATACTTCAATTTTGCCGTTGAAAACTACGACGCACTGGTTAACGCCATAGGCCTGTCCGGCCTCTCGCTGGAGACGGCGTTTCGGATCACCCTCCCCCTCGGGATCAGTTTTTATACGTTCCAGTCGATGAGCTACTCCATCGATGTTTACCGTGGAGACGCCCGCGCAATTCGCAACCCCGTTGATTTTGCCTGCTACGTGTCCATGTTTCCGCAGTTGGTCGCCGGTCCTATTATCCGTTTTCACGAGCTTGCCGACCAACTGCAGAGCCGCACATACAGCCTGCAGAAGATGGCGCGGGGAGTTGCGTTTGTATCCTGCGGACTGGCCAAGAAGGTCCTTCTCGCGAACTCGTGCGGCAAGGTCGCGGACATGGTATTTGACGCGGGCGCCGCGGGCCTGGTTGACTCCTGGGCGGGCGCGATCAGCTACGCTTTTCAGATTTACTTCGATTTCAGCGGATATTCGGACATGGCTATCGGTCTTGGGCTGATGCTCGGATTCGTTTTTCCGAAGAATTTCGACTCGCCGTATATATCGCAGTCCATCACGGAATTCTGGCAGCGCTGGCACATTTCTCTCTCCAGGTGGCTACGGGATTATCTCTATATTCCGCTGGGCGGCAACAGGAGAGGCACTTCCCGCACCTATGTTAACCTGGCCACGGTAATGGTTCTGGGGGGACTCTGGCACGGCGCCTCGTGGAATTTCCTGATCTGGGGGAGTATACACGCCGCCATGCTTGCCTTTGAAAGAACCCGTGGGAAAAAGAGCCTGTATCACACTTTCCCGCGGCCGCTGAAGGTGTTGATTACTTTCCTTATCGTGTGCTTCGCGTGGGTTTTCTTCCGCGCCGAGACCCTTGACCGGGCGCTCGCCTACTGCGGCTCAATGCTGGGCCTGGGCGGTGTACAGGAAGGGTCCTTGCTTATTTCGGGACTGATCTACCAGCCATACTATCTGTTCTGGCTGGTGGTTGCCGCGGCAGTCACATGGGGGTGCCCGCAGACCTGGGACTTCACCCGGAGGCTTACGTTTCCCAAAGCGGCCGCGATTCTGTTTCTCTTTGTTACCGCCGTTGTAGTGCTCACCACGCAGGCTTTTAACCCGTTTATTTACTTCATTTTCTGATGTCCGAAATGAAACAGAATAAAACAAAACTGACACGTGAAGACATCGCGAAACTTGAGATCGGCCATACCGAAATCTCGCGTCCGGCTTCGGCCGTACTGGTCGCGCTCTTTCTGCTGGCAGTATTTTCGGTGCCCGTAGGCCAGGTTGTTTACGAGTTGCGAACCGGCTCGCCCGTTCAGGCCCTGGCCGTTTTCCGGGAGGTTCCGGGCGCCCTGAAAGTCTTCAGGGAGACCGGCGATAACGTTTTCAGGAAAACGCTCAAGGCAAACGCGGCACTTCTAAAGTCGATCAACGGGTACGAAGACACACTCGAGGAACGGTCCCTTATGGGCAGGACCCTGCTCGGGCCGGCGCAATATGTAATGGTAAGCGTATTCGGCCACGGAAACGAAAAGGCCTATGTCGGCCGGGACGGCTGGCTCTTTTTCCGTCCCTCAATCGATTACGCAAGCGGTCCCCCGTTTCTCGGGGAGTTTCACCTGGCGAAGCGCGCGACCGAGGGCAATGAATACACACCGCCCCCACAGCCGGATCCCGTCCGCGCCGTTCTGGACTTTCACGAGAGGCTCTCAAAACACGGTATTCAACTGGTTGTTGTTCCGGCCCCCGGGAAGGCCGCCGTGCATCCCGGGAAATTCTCCCGCCGTTTCGCCGGCTGTGACCACCCCGTGCGGAATCTCTCGTTTGAATCGTTCACGAACAGGCTTGAAACGGCGGGAGTGTGGGCATACGATCCGGCTCCTCTCCTGGTAGAGCGCAAACTGCGAACCGGGGAAAACCAGTTCCTGCCCGCCGATACGCACTGGACGCCTCAGGCGATGGACGCGGTCGCGAAGGACCTGGCTTCGTTTCTGCGTGAACGTGCCGGGCTCGGCCGGGGAAACCGCATCTACGAACGAGGGATCCGGACCGTCTCCAACATCGGCGACATCGCTGCAATGCTCAATCTGCCGGATGGCCAGACGCTTTACCCGGAGCGTGAAATCGATATACAACCGGTCGGCGGAAACCTGCTCTGGAGCCCGTCGTTGGACTCGAAGATACTTCTCCTGGGGGACAGCTTCAGCAACGTCTACTCGCTGGAGCCGATGGGATGGGGAGAAAGCGCGGGTTTTGCCGAACAGCTCAGTTATCATCTGCGGCTCCCGCTTGACCGCATTGTTCAGAACGACGCCGGCTCGCATGCGACACGGCGGATTCTGAGCCGGGAACTGGCGGCAGGGCGTGACCGGCTGGAGGGTAAGATCATTGTAATATGGGAATTCGCCGCCCGTGAACTTACTGTCGGTGACTGGGAGATAATACCCATGGAATCGGGTGAACCGGGTTCTTCGGACCTGTTCCGGCCTGAATCGGGAACAACGGCAGTTCTCTCCGGAACGATACTGGATACCTCGCCCGTTCCCCGCCCCGAGAGTGTTCCATACCGTGATCATATCTTTTCCGTAATTCTCGTTGACTTGAAACGTCTTGACGGCACACCGGTGGAGGGGACAGCCTATGTGCAGATGTGGAGTATGCGCGACAGGGTGCGCACTCCGGCATCGCGGTACCCGCGCGGCAGGCGTATTACCGTGCGGCTCAGTAACTGGAAGGACGTGGGGGCAAAATACGATGCCATCAACAAATCACTGCCCGGCAGTGAGAGGTACGAATTCGAAACCCCTTGCTGGGGTCAAGAGATTACAAAATGAAGCGATGGATTTATGTTTTCTGTGTTCTCGCGGCCGGCATAGTGCCGCGCGGCGCCGGCGGGGAAACTGCAGATAAAGCGCTTGCCGCCGGATTCCGCGCGCACTGCATGCGTATTTACAAAGCCTCCCCGGACAGCCTTGCCGTGCGCGGAGAAGACGGGTGGCTGTTCCTGCGCAAGGAACTCCGGCACATCGCCGTCGGAACATTCTGGGGCGATCGCGCCATAGAGGTCTCGCGTTCGACCAAACCCGACCAGGCCGACCCGCTGGAGGCGATTGTCGAATACAATAAGCAATGCAGGGATAACAATATCGAACTTATTGTGCTTCCCATCCCTCCGAAGGCGATGATCTATCCGGAGGCGATTGCCGGCGAAGTTATTCCCGCCGGTTTCGCCGCAAACCCGGTAAGGCTGGACGCGGCGCATCAACAGTTCTACCGGCTCCTCCAAGACAGGGGTGTAACGGTTCTCGATCCGACGGACGTTTTCCTCGAGAGGCGTGCCGGCGGTTCCGAAAGGATGTACTGCAGGCAGGATTCCCACTTTTCAGGAAAGGCCTGTATTGTGCTCGGTAAAGTGCTCGCGGAACGTGTTCGGGCCGCGCCCTGGTGCGCCAAGGTGCCCAAACAGCATATCAGCGCCGGAACCGAAACAATTGAAATCGACGGGGATCTACGCGAAGCTTTCGAAGACGATAAAGTTCCGAGGGAAACAGTTACAGTGAGGAAGGTAAAGCACGACGGCCTCCCGATTATGGACGATCCGGACAGCCCTGTGCTCCTGATGGGAGACAGCCATACGCTTGTTTTTCACGCCGGAGGGGACATGCACGCCAGGGCCTCCGGGCTTGCAGACCAGCTTGCCTGCGAGCTGAAGTTCGGCGTTGATGTTATAGGCGTGCGGGGTTCCGGCGCGAGGACCGCCCGCGTTTCCCTTTACCGCCGCGCACGGAATGGAAATTACCTGGCCGGAAAGAAACTCATTATCTGGTGTTTTGCCGCCCGGGACCTTACCGAATCATCCGGCTGGGGTGTTGTCCCTTTGAAACCGTAAGGAGAACGGATGAGAGAATTACAGATTACAGTACTGCTTGCCTTTTCGACTATTCTTTTACCCGGTGTGAGCGCGCACGCTCTCGACGCCTGGCGTTCGGTCACTACCGGGTCCGAGCCCGAACTGGCCGCTAACGAGATCCAGTTTCTGAAAGTTACGGGCAGGAACCTGTGGATCGGCACTCTTTCGGGGCTCACGCGGTATCGCGACGGAACGTTTGCCGCGGCTTCAAAGATTACCGGGGAAAAGCGCCGCGATCCGAATACCGGTGAATGGAAGACAGTCGAGACTACTGAGAAGGCCGATCTCAGGATCTGCAGTATACTTGAAACAGGCAAAGACTCCTTTCTGGTGGGGGCCGCAGGCGGTCTGTTCCGAATGCAGGACCTCGTGCTCGGCGACGTTGCCCTCAAAGGACTGACGGTCGCGCCGGTACTTCCCTTTGACGATGACAGGCTGTGGGCCCTGGCGAAAAACGACGGAACGGGCCTCAGCAGGCTGTATGGCAATACCGCGGGGGAGTGGAAAATTGTTGAGGCCTTTGAGGATACAGCCCTTTACGACGTGGTGCGCACGCGTGACGGGAGGCTCTGGGTTCTGGCAGACGGCGACGGAGTCTTTGAAGTTGACCCCGGGGAGGGCGAGGACAAGGCCGTCCACCATATTGCCGGGTTCAACGTGCGGACAGTCATGCTCGATACGCAGGGCCGCATCTGGTGCGGGCTGTGGGGACGGGGCGCAGCGGCAATGGACAAAGACGGTACCTGGCAGACTCATATCGAGGATGAAAAGTCGGCGGTTCTGGCCATGGTCGAAGATGATGCCGGTAACATCTGGGCGGGTACCTCTTCCGGCGGGCTGTACCGGTTTGACGGCCGGGAATGGAACAGGAAGTTCGTTAACGAGGGCGCAGTGAGCCTCCTGTTTGCCGACAGCCGCGGCCGCGTGTGGGTCAGCACGCAGTCCCGAGGAGGGTTGCGGTGTTACGAAAAAGGGACCTGGCGGCGGTCGCTCGATAACCGCCTGCCGATGACCAGCATGGCCGAGTTCGATGACGCCCTGTGGGCCGGAGGAGTCCTTGACGGGATTCACGTTCTGAAAGAGGAATGATGCGCGGTACTGCAAAATACATGGTATTCCTGGCATTTGCCGTTCTTTCTTCCAGCGGCGCCAACCTGGAGACGCCGTCTTCGTCGGGTGCGGTTTCGCAGAGGGTAATCTCGCAGTTCCGGATTCCGCGTACGGACACGCCGCCGGACATCGACGGTCGGATGTCCGAAGGCGAGTGGGAAGACAGCTCGGCTCTGACGGCGTTCTGGTATGCGATTTCGGGGCAGTTTTACTTCATGGCTCCACACGAGACTCAACTGCAGGTCTACATGTCCTACGACAAGGAAAACCTGTACATCGCTTTCACCTCCCCCGTCTACCCCCGCGGAAGCTGGCTGCGTTCGCGCGGAAGATTTCCCGATATTATCGAACATCCGCTCTACGGCATTTACAGGGACGACTACTGCGGGTTCGGTTTGCGTCCGTTTCATGACAACGTCAAGAGTTACAGAATGGGCGGATACTTCTTCTGGATTAATCCCATCAGCATGATCGGGGACGTCGGACCGAAGGTGGGACGCGAGTGGCAGTCCAATGCGGTGACGAAGGAAGGAGTCGACAAGGACCGCTGGGTGCAGGAACTCGCCGTGCCGCTGGCTTCGGTGAAGTTCGGTCCCTACGCCGGCACCGACGCACACGGAAGAGATCTTGTGCAGGTTCCTCCTCCGGACGGCACGGAATGGATATTCTCGCTGTACCGCTGTGCAGGTGAATGGGCGGGTATGTTCAGAACACCCTCGGGCCGTCTCGGGTACCAGAGCTTCAAGAATACCTTCAGCGATACGGCAAGCAAAATAATCTTCGATTCAAAAGCCGTCAGCGTACAGGTCAATGAACTGGGACCGATAATGGAGGATATCATCGACGTGAGGGTTACCCTCAAGAACCACGACAGCCGCAGTCATACCGTTCGCCTCGGCTTCTTCGTGGAATCGGCAGAAGGCAATATCTATTCCAGTTACACGGACCCCGGCCTCAAAAACGGAGAACTGGAACTGCGTCCCGGCCAGCGCGTGAAACTCCGCCTGCGCAAGCCACTGCCTGGCATTACCGTCAACGGCAACGCTCTCTGGTTCGATGTTCGGTCCGCGGGCCGGCCGGCCGAGCCGGTTTTCATTACGAAACTTATTCCTTTTCACTCTCAGGACAAGCCGATGTTCCGGGAAATACACGTGGACTGCATAGGTAAACACCGTCCGCCGCGAAAAGACTTCGATTACCGCTTTAATTACAGCTACAGAAACAACCGCGTTGCCGCCGTAATAGACACCGGTATTTCGGGAGCCAGCAGGGAGGCCCGTACCGCGACCGAGGTCAAGCTGATGATCAGGGAGAGCGGCGGGACGGGGCGCGAAATCGCGAATGCCAGGGCGGATTTCGTCGGGCCCTTTGCCTGCGTCGTAAAGGACCTGCCTCCCCTGCAGGATGGCAAAACCTACGAAGCCGTGGTTCTCCTGTTTAACGAAGACAAGCGCATCATGGGAGAAGATACAGCCGAGTTCACAAAAAAAACGGAGGACTGGATGTTTACGGACGAAGGGCAGAACGACGTCGTCTGGGAGCCTTTCACGCCCATGCGGCCGCGCGAAAAGGGCGGCGTTTTGAGTTTTGAAACCCTGAATCACGTCTTCACCCTCGATGAAAGCGGCTTGCCCTCGCAGATTTACATCAGGCCCGATCCGCGGGAACTGCCGCTTGAACTCCGGACGGACGGTTCGCGGACGGAAGATGAGACACTCCTCGCTCTGGGGCGGGGACCACAGCTCAGGCGCGGGTACCGGCTGGAAGCTGTAATCGAAGGCCGGAGCGTGCCCCTTGAAGTTGTTGAAGGCGCCCGTCTTGTCCGGCAATGGAAGTCCGAACTGGAATACAGATCGCGACTGAAGGCCGGGGACCTGGCGGTTGATCTCACCGTTCAGTACGACTGCGACGGCGCGATGCACGCGGAGATGACGTACGGCGGCGGGAAGCCGGTTAATATAGACCGTTTCTCGATGATCGCCGACTACGCCGGTCCGATGGATATGACGCCCGGTCAGGGCGAGACGGGCATAGTGTGGGATTCGGCCGACACCAACCCCGAGCTGTATTACAGCCATTTCGTACCCTGGCTCCGTTTCGGCAGTAACGAGCGCGGGTTCTCGTGGATCTGCCGGACGGAGAAAGGCTGGAACATGGACAGGGACGGGTCCGCCATGACACTGGAGCGCAACAGCAAAGGCGAGGTCCGCTGGCGCGTATTTTTTGTTAACCACCCTGTCCTGCTCGACGGGCATGACAGTGTCGAGTTCACAGTCCTGACCCATCCGGCGAAGCCGAGACCGGAGAACTGGCGGAGGTACGCGTGGCTCTATCGCGGGCGGACCTGGGCGCACCAGTATATGATGCACGTCCCCGTGCCGGAAGAACGCATCAGGAAGCTCAACAAACAACGGCGGAAACACGACCGTAATGCAAAGCCCTACAGCGGCTGGGAGGAGTTTCTCAAGAACCACGCCCCGTTCTCGACAGGGCGCAAGCGCGGAACGCCGTGGGAAGAGTGCGTGAGCGATCCGGGCGATGTCGGGGGACCCTGGGTGCGCTACGGACTGTGCCGTAACGTCAGTGTGCACAATATGATCGACAGCTATTACATGGAGCGGGCTCTTTACTGGCTCTCGAAACACGTGCGCTACGGGCGCAAGCGCGGGTTCTGGTGGGATGAAACCTGGCCGATGTTCTCCCAGGCCAACTGGTCCGACAACCTGGCTACCGGCGACGCATGCCTTCGCGATCCTGTAACGGTCAAACCCGGAGAACTGCCGTGGCACCGCGGCTTTCTTGAAACTTACATGCGTACCCTGCAGAAACGGCTCGCGCGCGTTTTCAAGGAGAGCAATGTTCCCCTGCGGAATTATTTCTGGGCTAACGACGCGGCAAGCGCTTACGAATCATTCGCGTGGGACATTCAGCTTGTCGAAATGGCGGGGTCGCACCACCCCAGCGTGGAAATTGACAGCGTTGTGGCCTATCCAAAGGACAAATTCCGTTTCTTCTGCCAGAAGTGGACGGGTACAATACCCCGGGTGGTCCCGGGTTACGGCGGACGCACCACGCGTCCGTATTCGGGCGACGATACGAGATTCGACCGGCAGTACCTCGGCCGCGCTCTCACGCACGATATAGGAGTATGTCTGGACGGGCCCCACGGAAGTATGAACCAGCCGGAACAGGGTATCCGCCTCCTCAACCGGCTTATGGACTTCGGATTTTTCGACGATGAGAATGTCGAGTTTCTACCCTACTGGCGGCTGGAGGACGTTGTCTGTTACGGCAGGGACTATGGCGAGAGGAAATTTGCGGTCATAAACGGGCCGTCGGAAACCATGGCATACGTGAGCGCATGGAGACGTCCTTACGAAAAAAACGGGCAAAAGGGGTTCCAGGTTATCTTCGCCATAATGAACGAGGCCGATGAGCCGGTGCGCGGGGACCTGCACATCATGAAAAACGCCCCCTTCTTCGGTCCGGACGGCCGCAATCAACTGTTGCTCACCGAGGCCCTTGATGAACTGACTGTGGAAAACGACACCGAAGCCGCGGCCTTGAAACAATGGCGGTCGGCTTCCGGTGAGGACGGAAGGGTGCTTCTCGACCTGGAGAACAGGCGCTTTGTTCGGCGGCGGCCGGGTCAGGAGGAAACATACGGCCCCCTGTACATACCATCGCATGAATACCGCGTCTTGTGGGGCCGTTATGCCGTCCCCGCGGGAGCGAAGGGAGGCGGAGAATGACACGGCTGACGGAATGTATGTTTTTAATCGGCACAGCCGCGATGCTGGCGCGGGCCCCGGCGCAAGCGGACGGACTGGAGGTGCGGCTCGACGGCAGGCGGGCGGCCGCGGGGGTTCAGACGGTGGATTTTGCCGCGAACGCTCTGCCCGAACAGATCACTCTCCGGGCATCTCCCCGGGAACTTCCCCTCGAACTCAGGAGAGAAGGACAGGAACCCGACGCGATGGTTCTGCAGTGGCTCGGACGCGGTCCGCGACTGGTTGCTCCAATGCGACTTGAGGCCATGGTGGAAGGCGAGTGGGTAGAAAGCACCGTTGTTTCCCCGGCGGAACCTGAGATCAGTAACGGCGCAGTCCGGGCTGAAGCGCGGCTGAAAACCGGAACCTACGACGTGCGCATTTCCTGTGCCTACCGTGGCGGCGGGGAAATCCTGGTCGATGTAAAAGCGGACGGCGGAGGCGCGGGAGACCGTTTATCCCTGATGATCGAGCCGCGCGGCCCTGTCGACATGGCCCGGACCAATCTCCCCCCGGGGGCGCCCGGCACCGTCTCGCGCGAGCTTCTCAATCCCCTGCTGGCCGCCGATGAAGGAGTAGTCTGGGACAGCGCCGAGGAGGCCCCCGGGGGTATCCGCCAGCTCTACGCCGGAAGCGCCGACGCCGGATTCTCCTGGCTGGGTCTCGACCTGCCCGAACTGGCTGTAGGCGCAAGCCGTATTGTACTTGAGCGCGACGAACTGCGCCGGATTCAATGGCGGGTTACACTGATAACCGGTCCCCGGGGGAAAGCGAGCGTTGCCTTTCTGGTACATCCGTTCAGGCACCGATCCGCGGAAGCGCGCCGTCGGGCGTGGTTAGACTGGCCGGAAGATCTTGAGGCGCTGCCCTTTGCCGCTCCGGCCCTGTTCCGGACGCGGGACGGGCCGAAGGGCGCGCCCCGCGAGGGCTTTGCCGGCTATCTTGCCGGCGCCCCGTACGCCACGCATGCCGTACTGCGCGGGAACGCGTGCGCTGAAATGCTGTCGCACCGGAAGGATTGCATAAGCCTTTATCCTCTCGCTTTGTTCCGGGCGCTGGCGGGACTTCATACGGGCCTTACCCTCAGGCTGGAACCCAATGTCCGCGAACTGGCTGACGACTATGAACCGGGAATGGACCGCCAGGTACTGGGCCGTGCGCTACTTCACGATATCGGTGTCGATATACGGGGGCTGAACCAGCCGGCGGAATTTCTCCGTGTAACCAGGGCCCTGCGCGAATTCGGTTTCTTTGAAGACGACGGTCTCACTGAATTTATTCCCTACTGGCGCGCCGGCGAGTTCGTGCGCTACGGCGGGAGTTTTGATCCCTCAAGCTCGTTCAATCTGACAACCTCCAACCCGTCAGCCGGGACATACGTTTCCCTTTACCGTCGGCCCCACGGGAAAGGTAAGAAGAAGGGCGTGCAGGTTCTCTTTGTTATTGTCAATGAGAAAAACGAATCGGTGCGCCAGAGGCTGTCGGTGCTTGACGTCGAACGGATATTCGGCGACGGGCCCGGGCGCCTCCACGGCGCCGGAATAATGCGCGAACTCGACTACGGCAGGGTTCCGGAGGACAGCGACTGGGGAATGAAAGCCGTTCTCGGGCGTCCGGCCTATCACAAGACAGGCCTGCTTGACCTCGAAATGCGCGGCCTCGTCCGTTCCGCTTCCAACAAGGGTCAGGCGGCTGAAATATACGGGCCCATACACGTACCGCGTCACGACTTTCGCCTGCTGTTGGCCCGGGGCATGCCCGGGAGGCGGCGGAGATGAAACATCTGCTTTTCATAATTACGGCATGGGCGGCCGTGTTCGCGGGGCAGTCCCCTGGCGCGCCGGACACGGACGAGCGCGACGCTCGAAAGGCCGATACCCGCGGCGTTATTCCTCGTTTGAAACAGGCTCCGGCTGTCGACGGCAAAATCCAGGACGCGGAATGGCGCGACGCGTTTGTCTATAACGGCGTGCTTTATGAGCAGACACTGAATCTCTTTCCCCGCAATGTCAAATGGATGATCGGATGGACGGAGGCCGGATTTTACGTCGGATCAAGTACCCGGCTCATGGAAGGCGAGTCTCCCAGGTCGGAGACCAGGGACGGAGCCATGAAAAACCTGGCCGCGGATGATTCCATGGAGTTGCTGGTATACGATGACAACAGGCGTTCTTCAGTACGGCTTGTAATCAATCCGGCAGGGACCTGGGCGGTTCATCGCCGCGTCGACGGCAGTGATGCCGCCGGTGACGGCGGGATCAGGGCGCGGGCCCTGCTCACGGACGATGTCCTGGAATTCGAGGCGCACGTTCCCTTCAAGGCGTTGGGGCATGAGGGGCCGGGAACGCGCTGGCGTATCCTGCCCGCGCGCAATTTTCGGACCGGCACCAACATCACCGCTCCCCTTCCCTATGCTCACCTCGGTTTTCTCGGCCGGCGCGGCCGCGTCCCGGTTTTTACCCTTGCCGAAGATCTTCCCTTTATACAGCTTGATCGGGTTCAGGAAGCTCTGTACGCCGGCCGTCCCCTCGCCCGTCTGTGTTTCGTCAACCCGGCCGGCGGGGAAACGGCCGTGAAGGCATCTCTGCGGATACACCGGGGTAAGGAGGTAATCGGCAGTGCCGATAAGACGATTTCCCTGCCGCCGAACGGCCGACAGCCGGTATCCTTAGCGGCCGAGTGTGAACCGGCCATAGACCCTGAAACGGAAGACGAGTACCGCTGGGAACTCGATGTAACCGGACCCGGGAAAAACGAGCTTTTCCACACGCATTTCACCTGGAACCCGACAGAGAACCGGGCGTGGCTGGGGGATAAACTGCCAGGTTGGCAGAAAGGCGAAGAACGGGTCGTTACGATCGATCCTTCCGAGCCGGTGCCTTTGCCGTTCCAGCGTTTCATGAAACAGTACAAGGATCTCCCGGAAGACCACCGTCTGCAGATAACAACCAGAAGAACAATTGTTCCGGGCAAAGGCTACATGGTCGACTCCGTTCAGCATATAACTCCGGTCGGTCCGGACGGCAGGAAAAACGGCGTACAGACGTTCTATCGCGTGGGGTACATGCTGGAGCACAGCATTACATGGAAAGACGGCGTACGCCACGGCCCGGAGACATTTTATGCCCGGGACGGCCGCAGGATGTATGCGCAGAAGGTTGTGCCGTGGGTAAAAGGCGAAGTGCGCGGCGTTCAACGCGTGTTCCATCCCAACGGGGAAGTTCTGGCCGAGACCACTTACGTTGACGGCCGCCCCTCCGGTATTTCCAGGCGTTACGATGACGAGGGCCGCCTGGTACGTGTTACACCCTACGCGGATGGTTTACGGCACGGAATGTCCGTGGATTACTACCCCGGTCCCCCTCAACGTGTTAAACGCGAGGTGCCGTACGAGAAAGGTCTTATTAACGGCGTCGTTGTCGACTACTGGAAAAACGGCAGGATAAAACGCAAACGCCCTTTCAAGCAGGACGTTCTTCACGGTGTGGAGGAACGCTGCAACGAAAAAGGGGAACTGGTAAGCAAACGGCGCTGGATAGACGGTAACGTCGATTAGCGCCCGGTCTCTCTTACCGTTCCGCCGGCGTAACCGGAATCTCCTTCGTTATACACGCGCACCTCGAATACACGCGCGCAGGCACCCCCGTGGGTCGCGATGGCGACAAGGCGAAGTGCGTCCGCCGTGACGGGGCTGAAGCAGTGCACCCGCCGGCGCTGATAGTTGCCCGGCTCACTCAGCAGTTCCTGCCAAGTGCCTTTAACGCGGGCCTCCACAACGTAGTCCCGAATACAGCGGTCCGGACCGCCCCTGATATGGCCGTGGCCCAGACGCGGGGCATTCATGTCCGTGTCGAACGTGAACTGCACCGTGTTGAAAGTAACCGGTCCGTCGAATTCCAGCGTGAGGTCCTGCGGCAGGGAACTCTCCGGATCCGAAACCCAGGCGTGGCTTTTGTCTCCGGCCTGGCGCGACACCCCGTCGATGACGTTTTCGGGGGCGTAGTCCATCGGCCATTCGATAAGCGGGTCCAGGTAGAATGCCGGGCGGCCGCGCGCGCCGGAAAGAGCGCCGTCGTCGGCAACCGCCGCGTAACGTACCCCCGGCACGTTGATCTCGCCATGCGCCAGGACCAGGCCCTCTGCCGGCTGTACAACCAGCGCCAGTCCCGCCCTTCCCGGTTCGACGCCGAGGGGGCAGGTTACGAATCCGGCGTGCCGGACCGGAACCGGTACACGGCGGGTCACGGACGGTTCCGACAGTGTTTCCGGTTTTCCGTCAAGTGGATGTGCGTCAATGACCAACTCGGTTTCAACCGCGCTGGAGCAGAAAATACTTACGCTTGAAACTCGCTTACCGGCGGCCCGGGTGCCCAGGAGAATTGCGTAACGTCCCGGAGCCATATCCCTGTGACTCCGAAGGGCTTCCGCGCGGGTCAGCCGCGCGGAGGAGGCGGTCGAGGCGGCCGAAACGCGCGCCGCGCGGGCGAGGTCGCCGGGGTCTTCATTTACCACGTTCGGAATGTACTGGTCGTCCCTGAGTAGACACTGCTGAAGTTCGGCAATGTAATCCGTGTAAACGCCGCGCGGACTGACTCCGTGACGTTTGCACAGCGCCGCGGCAACACCGGCGGCCTGTCCCAGGGTGCCGAGTGTGCCCATTACCCGTACCGTGCCCAGGGCAACGTGCGTTACGCTTACCGCTCGTCCGGAAAGAAACAGGTTCTCTATGTTTTTCGAGTAAAGACAGCGGTACGGGATAGTGTAATCCTCCGCCCTGCCGTTGTAATAAAACGGCCCGGCGGTGCCCGAGAAAATACCTTCCGGGTGATGCAGATCCACGGGCCATCCTCCGTAGGATATCCGGTCGGGGAAACGGGACGAAGACTGGACGTCATTCTGCGTGAGCACATAATCTCCCACGAGGCGGCGGCCTTCGCGCCTCGCGTTCACATAAGGCATGCGGGTGAGCCGCCAGTTGCGCGCTCTCTCTCGCCCGCTCCATACGTTTTTCACGTAGTCCCAGTATCCGTGGCTGATGCGAATCAGTTCGTCACGGGCGCGCTCGGGCTCGGCCATGTCGTCAATGGTGCCCGCGTGTTCCATCCACCATTCCCCCTGCTCTACGCGGCCCACGTAACGCCCGAATTCCTCTTCCGCGGGAAAACGCGGGGCCCATGGGGGCGGCGCGTAAGGCACTTCGCAGCCGGTTGGCTCGGCGCGAAAGCTGGTCGTGTTGCCCATGATACAGCCGGACATTGTCCTGCGGTCGGCCTTTTCCACCGCTACGGACTCGCCGAAATCGCCCCTGGCTTCGCGGCCGAACATGTACTCCGCCCCGGCAAAGCTTCCTACCCAGCCGTCACCCGTGGCGTCTACGAAAAGATCGGCCGGATACACGGCCGGGAGTGCGGTTACGGGGTTGATGGTTCTGAGAGCGGCAATGCGCTTCGGCGTGGGCATGTTTACGCCGATAACGCGCTGATTGGTGAATACGGAAATATTCCGTTCGCGGGCCAGCAGACGTTCGCAGGCCGTTGTGGACTCCGTAGTATTGAGAACAGCCTGTTCGCGGGCGATTTCTTCGACAATTCCGCCTTCACGCGCGTTGTCAAAACGAATGGCCGCTCCGTTTACCGACACCCCGCATTCACTGCTGGCGTTGCCGCCCACCATGGGACGATCCTGCAGGAGCGCGACACTCAGGCCGTGCCGCGCGGCGGCTATGGCGGCGCATACACCGGCAATTCCGGCTCCGGCCACGACAAGGTCGTGATGCGGTTGAGGCGCAGGTTCCGGCGGAATTCCCTTAACACGCAGTCGCTCCGCCAGTATGGCGTCGGCGCCCGCCGGCGGCCTGTAGTCAAGGTCCGTGGTAAGCAGTAAAATTGCGCAACGTCCGTAGTAACCCGTCAGGTCGTGCAGGCTGAGGAGCAGACGCCCTCGTGAAAGATCGAAGAGACCGGCGTCCTCCCACACCCACTCATCGCTTCCGGCGGCGCCGAAAACCTTTCCGGAGGAAAGTTCGACCTGCGTGCGGAAGAAACGCACACCGACCGTGAACGTGCCAGGCGTGTATTCCTTCAGCCAGTTGCGCGCCAGCACCCAGAGGCGGTAACGGCCGTCCGCGGGTATCTCCAGTTCGTGGCGCGCGTCCGCCACCGGGTCCCCTATCCCGACAGCCATCAGGCAGGGCGATCCGATATGATGGGTGAACTGGGTGTCAAGCGTCCATCCTCCGTAGTCGCGAAATTCAGAAGTATCTATCCAAATAATGTCGGTCATGAATCGCGCTTTCTTAGCTAGAAATTCAAGCCGTCTTCTTGAAAAGTTCGTCAACGGAAACCAGTGCCAAATCGACATTTCCCAGTACCGTAGTGGTGAAGATGATATAACGCCCGCCTCCGAGAAAACGCGGATGGGGATCGATATGATAGTACTTTCCGGCGTAGTCGGTCCTGGCCGGGTTCCTGGCAACGCATACGGTCCCGCCTGTCTCGCGATTGAGGAAATGAACCGATGAAGCGGCGCCCCGGTAGAAGCCCCCCGGATTGTCGACATGGTCCGCCACCACTGCCCTGCCGTCCCCGCTGTCGTGTGCGTGCCACCCCGTGCCCGGCCAGACTTCCGCCGTCTCGGCGGTTTCAGTCGAAGCGCGCCATACACTGTGATGACCGTTTTGCCACGCAATGTACCAGACGTGCCGCCCGTCACTGTCCCACCACTCGTGCGTTGCACGCGTGGGGTTCGGAAAGAGGGGGCGCGGCGCTTCGCCCCGCCTTATCAGGTGCATGCGGTCCGTTATCCGGAACGTCAGTCCCGTGACCGGATCGCGATGGTTTTCCTGCGCGAAAAGCGCCATGTCCGGATCGGTCGGGCTGAATTGCGCGTGGTTGTGGAGCCGGTCGAACCGGCGCCACGGAGTCATTTCTCCGGTTTCGATGGACAATGATCCAAACCGCCACTGCAGTTCAAATC
This sequence comes from Kiritimatiellia bacterium, assembly GCA_046483125.1. Taxonomy (GTDB): domain Bacteria; phylum Verrucomicrobiota; class Kiritimatiellia; order UBA8416; family JAWODU01; genus JAWODU01. The sequence continues at coordinate 36,070 of JAWODU010000027.1, read as the reverse complement.
CGCAGTCAATAAAGATTTCCTTCCCATCCGCCGAACGGGTCAGGTGTGTCGCCGAACGCAGGACCCTTCGGTCTCCCGTCCAGTCGGCAGGCAGTTCACCGATTTTCTTTACCTCTCCCTCCGGCTCCGGCCGCCGACGCCAATACTTGCCGTTCAGTCCCCAGAAAACCTCGCCCGTCTCCGGCACTACGTATGGAGACGCTTCCGAAAACTGTGTCTCGGGATAATTCCGTACAGTTTCCGTCTCGAAATTCACCACACCGAGGGTTCGTCCCTGGTGCGCCGTTCCAGACGGAGGATACGCGCAGTAGAACCAGAGGTACCGACCGTCACGCGAACTGCCGTCATTGACAAAATAAAACGCCTCCTGCACGGGCGCGACCCGTTCGGTAAGAATATGGGAAATTACTCCGGACTCCTTACACGTGTGCGGTGTGAACAGTGACGACTTTTCAGGTTTCATTTCTTCCTCCCGTCTTGCTTCGAAAGAGCATAGCCTTATCACGGCTTTGCACGCAAGAGAGCATCCCGAACGCGGCATAAGTGCTGGAGTCCTGAGGATTAGGAGTCCTGAGGATTAGAGGAGTCCTGAGGATTAGCCTCCGTAAGTTACTGTAGGAGAGGTACATATGAGTCTGCTGAGCGTAAACTTGTGCCTTAGCGAACGGCAGATTGTGCATTTTTGTGCTCTAACTCGGTAGGTGTAATGCTATTATCCAGGCTATGCCAAGAGCGTCACGTTATCTTATTGAGGGTTACACGTACCATCTCACCCATCGCTGTCATGGGAAGGAGTTCCTTCTCAGGGCGCGAAAAGACAGGCAACGGTACCGGGAGTGGCTCCGCGAGGGGGTGGCCCGTTTCCGCGTTCCAGTCTACGCGTATTCAATCACTCGTAACCACGTCCACGTAGTCGTTCATGCCGTGGACAGGGAAGCTGTGGGCAAACTTATGCAGCTGGCAGCCGGATCGCTTGCCATGCACTACAATCCCCGGAACAACCGAAACGGGTCAATGTGGGAACATCCTTACCATTGCACAATCATTCAGGACGGACGGCATCTCCTCAACTGCATTCGCTACATAGATCTTAACATGGTCCGCGCAGGCGAGGCGGCACACCCGCGTGAGTGGCGATGGTGCGGCTACGACGAACTCACCGGACAGCGAAGCCGCTATCGTATTCTGGACATCAATGGCCTCGCGGAACGTGTGGGCTTCGGATCAGCTGATAAATTCCATGAATGGTACAAAGGGTCAATCGAACAGCGCCTCTCTGCCGGCGGTCTTGGGCGTGAAGAACATTGGACCACTGCCCTGGCTGTCGGCTCGGAGAATTTTGTGAGCAGTTTGAAGGGGCTCTACCCTCAACGTGTCAGACTTTCCGTGAACAGGACGCCGGAAGGCGGCGAATGGGTCGTTCATGAGGAACGATCCTCTTACGGAACCCCAAACAGTTCCTAGCCGTCCGCTAAGAGCCCTTCAGGAAGCATTGTTCAACGTAACACACTGGGTCAGAGAAAGTTAGCGAGGCTAAACCTTGTCCAGGTTCTAAACCTTGTCCAGGTTCCTTCCTGTCCCCGATAATCGCGAGTTCATTCTACATTCAAACGCCGGAGGGCATTCCCTGTGCCTCTACGCGTCCGGCCCGCGGGCGAAAAGAAGCATGTAATCATGGCGCGGAATATATACCGGGCCGTACAGTTTCCCCGCTCCGTCCGCGGCACGGGTGACAAAGGCGCCGCTTTCCATATTGAGAAGCGCATTTTCGGTGCTCTTTCGCCATCCTGCAAGAGCGCTGTCCATCGCGTCCCCGCTCCCGGCCGGTATACGGAAATTTCCGGCAATGTCGCTTACCGTAAGCACGTTCATTCCCCGGAGCAGACGCTCGAGATCGCGGAAATTCACCATACCCCTCACTGCATGCTGTTCTTCGTTCATGATCACAAGCATAGCCTTGAAACCGCCGTTCCGCGCGGGACGCCGGTACGCGCTTATGAAAACATCGTCAACGTCCTGTTTATTGCCGCCTTCTACGGCAATGAAATCAACAATGTCTTCAATGCGCCAGTAAGGAATCATCTCTGTTTTCCTGTCGTCTTTGAAGTAGCCGAAGTCGATGAGGGCGTTGACGAACCTCAGTGCCTCGTCCACGTGAGCAAACGAGCCCTGCCCGCCCTCGGGATGGGCGCCGACGTCGTTAAGCAGTGCCCGGCCGAAAAGCTGGCGGTCGAACACGGGGTCGTCGCCCGACCTCTGCGGGCCCTGCGGAACAACGCGCGCGGGCAGGCCCGTGAAACGGTGCGCATTATAGGTAAAAAGTTCCGGAGAAAACACCATTACGTTGTCCACCTCGGAACTGAGATGCGTGGAACCCGCTCCTTCAACCATCGAAGTATCGCTCGAAAACGACTCGAACACGGTTGCCGCTGCATTTGCCCAGTAGCCGCTTTCCAGCCGTTTGCCGTTTGCGGTAAATATCCGTGCCATCCGCTTGAACGCATTCCTCATCTGTATTGTCAGGTGCGCCCCCTGTCACGGAAGTTCGCCTTCACGAATTTCCTGCGGGTCCCTGAAAGAGCCGTTTCCAAGCGCCATGTTGTTGACGAATCCCGGAGGCCATGTTTCCTTCCACCACCACCCGGTCAGGTTTTCTTCCCTGGCCTCTTGCCACAGATTCAAAACGGCCCAGTCCGCCCACACCCTGTTCATGTTGGCGAATATGCCCCCGGCTTCCCTGGTTACCCATTTCTCCTCGCCGTTGACGATTTCCTTTCGACGGATTCTCTCGGGCGGCCGTTCGGTCACGCCGGTCAGGTCACCGGTCAGCGCGTTATCCAGGGTGGCCGGGATCGCGGGCATCTGGCCCCTGAAACGCATGGCCCGTGCCTCGCCGAAGCAGAAGTGTTCGCGAAAATACGCAATGCGCCGGTATTGCGCGGGCTTCGGCTTGGCCGGATGAGTCAGGAGCATAAACCGTAATCTCCGTTTTTCGTCGTCCACTACCGACGTGTGATTAACAAACGAAACCTCCATGCGCAGGCTGTCGTTATTTCGGCGGATCAATTGCAGGGTCGAACCGTCGCGGTCCAGAACCCACCCGCGGTCGCTGTCGGATATCCACGTAAAGCCGCGGTCGCCGTTGCCGAAGGTCAGAATGGGCACCATGGTCGAGTAGTACAGCGGAGACCGGTCGGGACCGGTGCTGTCCCATACAACTCCCGGTCCGGGCCCGAGTTTTACCTCCGGAATGACCGCTCCGGAGAGGGTCGCGTTTTTGCCCGCTTTCGATGATGCGGCAAATTGAAACCCGCCCCGGAATTCAGCCACGAGCTGGAGCCGGTCTATCGACGCGGTTTCGCATGAATTGTATTCCATGTCGCAGGTCATCGCCCCGTCGGCGTCGTACCGAACTTCGATAGTTGCGTCCAGCGGACCGAGCCGCAGTCGGGACCGGTATTCGAGTTCGCTTTTCCATTTCCGGACGAGCTCGGCTTCGTTCAGGACCTCCGCACGGACGCGCCTACCGTCGATAACCGCCTCAATGCGCATCGGCGAGGACAACTGCGGTCCCCGGCCGAGGGTCACAAGCAGTTGCTCGTCGATATCTTCATCGTTTTCGCGCAATTCCAGGGGAAGGTCGCGCTTGTCCGGTTTTATGCGGATCTGCTCCGGAAGACCGTTTTCACCTACGGTGAAACTGTGCTTGAGTGTTTTAAAACCCCCGTCCGTAATTTCCATCGGCTCGAAAGGCCACCACACGACATCGTCTTTTCCCATGCCGTTGCGCATCCAGGGGTAGTCTTTGACCGTAAACGCGTCCGTGGTGCGGTCGCCGAGGAGCCGGAGGTTTTCGTCAAACAGCAGTACCGCAAGTCTGTACTTGCCGGGCTGGAGTTCCGGAAGGCCAACCAGAAATGTCGCGTAGTCGCCGCGGAAGGGTTCCGTCACGGATTTGACCACCTGTTCCTCGTCAGTGGCCGTGGAAACGATGAGCCTGGCGGTACGCGCGCGCCGTATTTTTTCTTCTGCTCCCTCGACCGCCTTGTCGACAATGGCGTGGAAGCGGTTTTTATACCGCGAATAGGCGTACTCAAAACCGAAAGTCCTCTTCATGGGACGCATTCTTTTCAGGACGTCCACACGTTCCCAGCGGAAGCTTGTAACACTGCCGTCGCGATGCTCGAACTGACCGCCGTTCATGTGATGAAAATTAATCAGCCGGGTCCGGTAAACCGGTTTCGCGGGATCGCCGGCCTGGCGGACGTCGAACCACAGAACGTTGCCGTTCAGGTCCACGCCGGGCATTTCCTTGCGAAGGTTCAGCCGGCGTTCCTCGCCGGGACGGAGTTCGAGAAATCCGTCCTTCAGTTCCTCGTCTTCGTAACTTGAATAAATAGTTTCTTCCGGGTTTTCGACGAAGAATCCCAGCTTTACCGTCCTGCTCCTCGTACCGTGGTTTTTTACTGTAAGATCCAGGTCGACGACGTCCTCCATGATGGGGCCCAGTCTGTTGATCTGGAACGAGACGGTGTCGGGGTCGAGAATCATCCTGGTTCTCGTCATGTTCCACTGGTGAGCGTCGTAAGCGTTGAAAAAACTGCGGGTACCTCCGATTCCCCGGGCGCACCATATCCGGTACGTGGATTCGGGGTGCGGCGGAATCGGCACCAGCGGTTTGCCGTCCCCCGCCGTACCCGAGTATGATTCGTAACGGAATGACTCGAGCGGGACCTTCATCTCGACCACCCACCTCTTGTCGGTTACCCGCGTGCCGATGGCGGCGCCGGAATGCCATCGGTGCAGTCCGCCGGTCTCAGGCGACCAGTAAAGATCAGCCGTCAGCCCCAGGGGATTCACAAACCACTTGAAGATGCCGAGTTCGTACCCGCGCGTATTGTCGGGATAAGGCCGGATATCGAACTCGATATGGTCGTCCCATATCAACCCGTACTGCGGGTGATGCGTGACATCCGGAAACTTACCCCACGCCTTCAGCCAGGCCCCCTCGGGCCAGACGGGAGAAGTATAGGCAATGTAGAGGTTTTCCCTGTCGTACGCGCCGTACACCTCCAGCTGTGTCTCGGGCGCGGCCAGGAAGAGAAAATTGCCGTGGTGCCGGTCGTACCAGAACCCCGAAAGAGCCGACGAATCTGCCCACTCCCCGGATTCCATTACACCGTCGATATGCGGCGCCTCCCGTGTCATGGGAATGCGGAAAACCGGCTCGTCAACCATGGATGCCGGGCCGGAAGATGCCGGCGTCTCGGCATCCGCCCTCGCTTCCCCGGTGCCGCGCGGCGAAAAGGAAATTAAGGCGCCTGCGCAGAGAATTATTAACAGTAACTTTGGCGTATTCATTTCATACCGGCCTCCGGTCCGCAATCACGCCGGAGGGATGAGACATAAAGAAGCCGGAAATCGCCCGAACGGATAAATACCGGGCCGTAGATGTCCTCATCCCGCAGTTTCGTGGAAGCCTGTGGAATAATCCCGCTGTCTTCCAGGTCCTTCAGGGCCGGATTTCTGTAGTAACCGTGAAAACTCGCGAACGCGCGGGGATGCCATGCTTTCCCGTCGCGTACAGCTCCCGCCTTGGAAAAATCCATCCTTTTCAGAATATCCATGCCGGTGGTCCGGTTCCCGCCCCGCAAAAGTTTCCCGGGGTCCGGGAGAAACACTCTTTCGCGAACAGGTGTTTCCGTTTCGTTCATCACAACGAGTACGGCCTTGTAACCTCTCGCGAGCCGCCCGGGATCCTCCGGACGCCGGTAGATCGTTATATGGACGCGTTTGCAGGGGTCTTCCCGGGTCAGCTCAAAGCCGTCGTCTTCGCTGAACTTCTCGCCGTAACGCGCGAGTGCATCGCTTCGCCAGTAAGGAATTACTTCCGTCCAGCCGTCCCCGCTGTATGCTCCGAAAGCTTCCATAATGCGGGTAACCCGCAGAAAGTCCACGGGTTGAGCGAGACCCGCGGGGTGAACCCCGATATCGTTCAGCAGTGCGCGCCCGAGCACCTGCCGGCCGGGAGACGGATCGTCTCCGGGAGTGAGGATATCCCGAACGTTCGGCCTGACCCATGCGGGGAGCCCCGTATGCGTCCCGCAGAAATACCGGAAAAGCGAAAGGGGATAAAGATCGGTGAGGTCCCGGTCCCGCGAAGGCACGTGCGCGCCCGCAGTTCCGCCGAGAACGAGCCCGCGCCCGAACGCTTCAAGTGTGACGCCGAGCGGAGAAGGCAGTACCGGCAGTTCCGCTTTTCCTTCAGCCGCCTCAATCCGCGCTTCACGTAGAGAAAGCAGATTCATACGGCCGAATACGGGAGCGTTGGTAAAACTGCAACTGCCCCATGAAAGCCATTGTTCCCTCCGGAAACCCGGCGCCCGGAACACCGCGGGATGGACCTGGATAACAGCCGTTTGGAGTTCCTGTTCCTCCCCGGCGTCAATTACCCCGGGTCCTCCGAGCAAAGGCATTCGCCATGTCAGGCGGCCTGTTTCGCCGCGGGTGAGTGCAACCGGCGTGCCGTCTTTCCCGACGGCTGGACCGTAGAAAGTAAATCCCCGGTCGCCACTGCCGACGAACATGAAGCCCGCGTAGCGAAGGATACCATGCGGAGAAGATGCCCTGGCGTCCGAACTGTTCCATATCTCACCGGTTCCTTTACGCGGCCGCAGATCAAGCGCGCCGTGTTCATACCGGGCCGCATCAAAATCGGCGGGCAGTCCGGTATATACCGTATCCACCGCCCCCTGCGGCTCCATTACCAGGGACAATTCCTCCAGTCGTGTTCTTTTGACGGCACTTGCACGCAGTTCAAGTACCAGCGCCCCGTCGCAGGTGTACCGGGCGCGCGAGCGCACCCGCAGTGTTCCCCCGGCAAGAACGGATTCGTAAATTGCCTCTGCCGGTTTTAGATCCACCAGCCCGGCTTCCTCTTCCGGGCTCAGTACAATCCCTTTGCCGTTTAGCCGGGCGATAAGCTCAATCTGCTTGCGCAACTGCGGTCCGCGTCCGCGGGCAATCAGCATTTCATCGGTTGCCTTTTCCGGGTCCTTGCGGCAGGAGGCGGGCAATTCGCGCTTGTCCGGTTTTATGAATATCTGCGCCGGAAGGCCGGAGGGACCGATCCGGAAACGGTGGCGTGCGGTGATGACCTCTTTATCGTCGACCTCTACCGGTGAAAAACGCCCCCATACCTGTTCTTCCGGCGATTCTCCTTCGGCCCCTGGGCAGGCAACCACCGGCAGTAGAATCAACGTAAGAAGGGTGAACATCTCCATCTGCCGCGGTACCGCCTTGGTTTTTTTTGCCTTCTTCCGGGACGGTTTTCGCGCCGCCTTTTTGCGCCTCAGTTTTTCCGGGACTATTTCCCTGTAAAGACGCGATTCCCTTTTGAAAAACCCTTCCGTGTGGAACGAATCGGAAAGCTTGAAATACGCGTAGTCTATATGGTGGCAAAGCTCGTGCAGTACCGTTCTTGTGAACGATTTGAACGCCACCACCTGTCTCTTTGCGGCGGTCTTCATCCAGACCGTTATCACCGGCTTCTCCCCTTCCGTATGCTCGTATACACCGTGAAGCTCTTCGGCCGAAGAAGACGGCCGCGAGGCCCTGATTTTCACGATCGGCGATATTATTCCCAGTTCACGGCATATTCTTTTGCAAATGCCCGAAGCCAGTTTTGCCACGGCGCCCTTCTTGTTTTTTTCCAGCGCACGGTGCAGTTTGACCGTCAGGGGAGCTATTTCGCCGCCTTGTCTTAACGGAATGCGGTCTATCGCGTCACTCGCGCGGTAGATCCTTTTTTTGCCGGGGCTCAGGTCCCTGTAATAGGCAAAACGCATGAGGCCAGAGTCTACCAGCGGGGAAGCCGGTGTCGAGTGCGGAGTGGAGCCTGCCCTCTAACTGCAACCGGGGTTTGCATTCGGACGGCGGTTCGCTATAGTAGCGCCCGTTCATCAGCAACAGATAGCGAGGCACGCAATGCAGAAGACCATCGACCAGCTTCAGATCCATGTAGACGACGAGACGGGCCAGCTTGTGCGGCTCGTGGATACCGAACTCAATCGGGAAATCATTTCATTCAAACCCGGCCACGAGTTTGAGCTCAACCAGCGCCCTTTAAAGGCAAAAGCCGTTGAGCACGCCGTAAACTGGGGACGGCTCAGAAGCGAATTCGACGCCGAGGACCAGCCGATGTACAAGGCAGGCCGCCGCCTGCGGCTCACGCGCGATATCGTGCCCGGCGGCAGTAAGTCGCGAATAGGGCGCAGGCAGTCCCTTTCGCTTCGGTACCGCGTCCGCCGCGTGCCGTGGGGAGACTGGGAAAACGAACTGGACCAGATATGGGGCCCCCCGATTGAAGCGCCGCTTCTGCTGGAGACCATGAGCCTGCTCACTGCGCCGACGGATTTCTTCGGCCCCGGCACTCGCATGCGCGCCCTCGCCATCGGAGGCAGTGGACCCCGCGACCACGTGAGTTACGAGGACGGGCCGGTCGCGGAAGTTGTTCCGTGGCTCAAAACCGGGTTCCGCAACAGTTTCCCGGGCCAACAGACCATTCCCGGCGCGATGTACTACGATCCCAAAGACGAACGCTGGCTCTGGATTATCTGCAGGCACCCGCACGTCGGGGGTCAGATCGAGTACGCTGAGGACCGGCAGACATACCGTTTCGGTTTCTTTACCGATCTGGAGCTCAACCGGGAACTCGTTTCACCCGATATCACCATCCAGTACGGGCAGGGCCTCGAAGAGGCGGAGAAGACGTTTGCCGAACAGTTCGATCTCTTTGAAGAGCCGCCGGACTGGTTCTTCCATACAAGCTGGTTCTGGCTCCACAACATGTGGCAGGCAAACGCGACCTTTGCCGAAACAGAACGCGCCGTCAAAATCCTCATGGACGAATGCGGCGTAAACGGGTTCGGGCTCGTCTCGCACGATCTTCCCCTCGCCGGCGCCGATGTGGAGCCGCGAAGCTACAAGGCGTCGCCGTACATGGGAAGCGACGAAGGACTGAGACGCGTGGCCGATCTTATCAACGATAAGGGCGGGCATTCGTATATCTGGTACACGCGTTCGGCCGCCGCGCCTGAGACCGCAGGGAACGGCGGCTTCCGCGACGCCTGGGCGCTCAAGGGCACCGACGGCCGTCCGGTTTACGTTGATGCCATGTCCTCGCAGATGTGCAACAGCCTGCATCCGGGTTACCAGGACTACGTGCTGGAAGGCATTGAATACTACGTGAGCGAGCTGGGCATTACCGGAGTGTTCTGGGATTCCGGGTTTCAGCCCCTCACGCCCGACTTCAGCGATCCGGATCATGTCTACATGGACTGCCCCAACGAGGCCATGGCCGGCATGGGCGTGCTGTACGACAGGGCGTACCGTTTCGGCCGCTCTCTCTCACCGGACTTCTTCATGTGGACAGAGGGCATTTCCACGGAGTGCCGCGCCAACGGCTTTGCGGTCGATAACCGCACCCACGGCCCCAACAGCGGCCACCTGCTGATGCACCGCATCGCTCACGCAGGTCCCCGGCGGCTTGTCTGGCGCTCGGCGTGGAACCGGGATGTATCGGGAGCGTTTCCGTTCCTCGCCCCGCAGAACGACGTGTCGGGGAATACCACCCTGGACACGTACCGGCGCATTGCCGCCGATCCCATGAACCAGTGGCTGTGCCGCACCGTATGGGAACGCGGCTGTCGGCAGGCCGTAGGAGTGGCCGACGGCATGGCGCTTCTCGATGAATTTCTCCTTGTAGGCCACAAGGCGGAAGGCGAAGTTGTGCTGAGGGCATCGGATTGTCCGAAGACTTCGCTGAAACACGTTATCACCGGCGAAACGGTCAAGGGAACCGTCGAAGGCGAGAACGTTCGTTTCAAGCTGAACACCGACGGCGCCTACGAACGGAGCTAGTGTCCTTCAACCTGGCCTTGTCATTCATCAGCCAAGCTCTATACTGCCCTTTCGTCGGAGGGTCTGAAGGTCGGCATTGGTTTTGTGCCCGTTGATTGCCCACGGCAGTGGCGCGTTGGAGGCGGCTTGTTGGTGCCTTGACGTTAATGAAGCCTGGATAGGTATAACAAGGAGGGATATATGCCTGTGGAATTGTTCTGGGAGGCAAGACAGCAGATGAATATCGCGCGTGCGGGTTCAGACGCGTATAGCGCGAAAAGCAAGGTTGACCGGCTCCAGTCACAAGTAAAGTCCCTGTCGCGAAAGGTGGAGCGGCTTTCACTGGCGTCTCAGGCCCTGTGGGCAGTGCAACACGTGTTTGAATAGAGCGAACGAGAGTCAAACAAACGGATAAAAAAACATGAATATCGTGCTTGCATCCTCTTTCCCGTACCCTCATAGTTAACCCCACTCGACCGCTTTTGGTCGATCCCGATCCGCACACCGTGTCATCGTGCTGTATTGGACAACACACACGGATGACACGCACAAGGAGGTATCCTCATGGATATCTATGTCGGGAATCTGCCGTATGAGGCAGGCGATCAACAACTCCAGGAACTTTTCGCGCAGTATGGGACCGTTACTTCGGCCCGTGTGATCGTGGATAAGTTCTCGGGCGACTCCAAGGGTTTCGGCTTCGTTGAGATGCCGGACAAGAGCGAGGCGGAGTCAGCCATCAAAGCAACCAATGAGCAGGACTTCATGGGACGCGCGTTGCGCGTCAACGAGTCCCAGCCGAAGCCGAGGGGCGGCGGCGGCAAGCGCGGCGGCGGTGGTGGCGGACGTAACCGCTGGTAGACAGACAGATCAATGCGAAGAATCGCATTGAAGCATACAGGCGAAAGGCGCGCTTCGGCGCGCCTTTCCTTTGCCGATCATAGCCCGGTGCCGTCAAACCTGCGAATAACGAATAAAAAATCCTCCTTACCTGCTCCATGCATTCAAAAGCCCGAGTATTATTCGTACTCACGATCATGAGTAAGGATAAGACTCGTCGGGAAATTCACCCCCAGCCCAGCTGTCCTTGTCATTCGCGGCAAACCGTGTATAGTGGCGCCTCGGAATGAATATCACCGAGTTACACAAAGCACTTAACCCACATATGCGTAAAGCCGCGTGGCCCGGGCTCGAGGACAAAACACTTGTCGATCGGGCACGGAAGATGGCAAAGAGGAACGGCGTCTGGTCGGCGCTTTCCGAAAGCTATGATCCCAACAGGGCCATAGAGGTAATCAAACACTCTGACTACCGGTCGTTTAAGCGCAGTGGGGAATCTCTCGACAATCGCTCATGGATGATGCAGGGAATCCAGGAGGCGGCCACGACAGTGTGGCTGGATCATCCCAATGCGTCGATCGACCGCCTGCAGGATCTGCTCTGGGCGGCATGTGAGACCACCACATGGGTGTGTTCATCCCATGAATACTGCGGATTGCTTGACCTGGGCTCAACGACAATGGCCGCGAACTACGCGGAGATCCTTTACATGCTTGAGCACCGGATGGAAACGGAGGTCGTCGAACGTGTGCGAAAGGAAATTCGCCGGCGTGTTCTCGACCCCGGGGTGGATTACAGGGAGACGCCATGGTGGACCACGGAACCCATGAACTGGAACCTGGTATGCAACTGCAATTTGATTACTACGGCTTTGTACGAACTGGAAAACCCATATCTCGCGCATTACCTGTTTATTGTAATCAACCGTCTTCCTTACGGACTGGATGCTTTTGCCGAGGACGGAGGATGCTACGAAGGCCCGGGTTACTGGGGATACGGGTTTTCGCATTATTTGAAGAGCGCAATCATGCTGGAGCACCGCACGGGCGGAAAACTGAAGATCATGAAGGGAGATAAAATCGAGGGTATCTGCCGCTTTCCGCTAGCGGCCACAATCAAGCCGGGCAGATGGCTCACAATCTGCGATTGCGGGCACGGATATCTCGGTGTAGATGTCGCCTGTATGATCAACAGGTTCTATGATATTCCGGAGTTATTCGCGCTGACGCGGCGAAAGACAGGCGGAGCCGCGAAGAGAAAAGGATGCATAGGATGGTCCTGGCGCAACGCCGCAATGGAGGTGCCGATGAAGGCGAAGCGCATGCAGTTTGTTCCGAGGGATTATCTGTACCCGAAGCTTGGGCTCGCACTGGTGAGGTCAGCAGACATGCCGGCCAGGGCCGCACTGGGAGTTTTCGCGAGCCATAATAATTGTCCTCATAACCACAACGATGTAGGCAGTTTTGTCTACCACACCATGGACGCCGAGATGATAACCGATCCCGGGAGCCCGAGATACAACTCGTGGGTATTCGGGCCGCGGCGTTACGAGCATCCCCACACACGCACCATGGGACATTCCCTTCCCATAGTTAACGGTCACGAACAAAAAGCCGGAAAGCGATACCGCGGCTTTCTAAGAGCCACCGGGCTGAATGAAAAAGGAGCAAAAACCGTGACCGCGGACATCGGGAAAGCTTATCCGGATAAGACGCTTAGACGCCTTCGCCGAGAGTTTACACTCGAACCGGATGGTGAATTAAATTTGTGCGATTCCTTCTCGTTCACACGCAAGCCACATTCCGTCGAGGAAGGGTTTGCCACGTATGAGTCTGCACGCGTACGCAGGAAAGGCGCCGAGATCGTCATCGGAACCGGCAGGAAGGCTGTAGTACTCAGTTCCGTGGAAACGCCGGGTAAATTCAAGGTCAGGAAATGGGGACCCGAAGCCGAGACATGGACAACCGACAGGCGGCTTTGGCGGATAACTTTCAGTCCGGACAAACTGGCGCAGGACATGGAGTTGCGGTTCAAGGTGAACCAGCATTGATTTCGAGCCCTCGGGCTGTTAAGTTCTCGTCATGACGTCGAAAAAACCCCGAATTTCAGCATTGGCCATCCTGTCCTGCTTCCTGCCGGGTGTTGCCGTAGATAAAATGTTATGAGTATTTTTGAAGCCATAATGCTGATCTGTTTCGGCGTAAGCTGGCCTATATCAATAGCCAAATCCGTGCGGACGAAAGTGGTTCTGGGAAAGAGCCCTCTCTTCATGACAGTCATCTGTTTCGGCTATGCCTGCGGACTTGTTCATAAAGTGCTTTACTCGCTGGATTGGGTAATAGTGCTTTATGCGCTCAATATGGTCCTTGTGGCAATAGACCTTGCTCTATATTTCAGGTATCTGCCAATGCAGGCGCAGGCTGTGGCATCTGCACAGACGAACGAACGATTGCAGGCGTCGAAAAGATGAGAGATCACAGCCTGAGACCGGCGGTAATACCGATGCTTCGGCCCGTGCCGTCGGTGCCGCTTCCGGGTTCGCGGTAGGTTTTGTCCGCTATGTTTTCGACGAAAAAACCGATGTTACGGCTGCCGTCGTCGCTCTTCCATCCGCATATAATGTCAACCACGGTATAGCCCGGCATGCTTCCGTCCGAGTTGCCGGCCACGGTCATGCGAACGTCGTCGGCATCGGAATCGCTGGCAAGGGTTGCGGCCTGTATATCCGCCCCCTAGGCGTCCAGCGTGTCGTCGAATTCACGGACTCTGATCCGTTCCGAGTCGGTACCCATATCGCGAATCGAAGACCGAAACTGTTTTTCACCAAACTGGTGCCACCAGACCGTAGTCTGAAAACGATCAACAAGAGGAGAGCCGACGTCCCACCAGTCACGCAGGTGCATGTAGATGAATTCCTGCGGGTCGAAGTACCGATAGCCGCGATCGGGCTTCCGCGAGTTCTCCGCATAGCCCCCGGGCCGCGGCGCGTCGGTCTGCCTCGTGTGCCCGGTATCCAGTTCCAGGAAATGGTTATTGCCTCCGTGGTAAGCGAGACGAAGACCGCCGGCCTGCTCATCGTAAGCGGTGTTGGGGATTTCGTCGTAGGTGTCCTCGTCTTCGGCAAAAACACGCTCACGAAAATCTTCTCCTCCCGCGCGGTCGTGGAACATTCCAGCCGAGTACTCGATAGAGTAAGCAAGGTTGCCCGCTACGCCGTCAACGCCAAGTTCGTGAGTGCCTCCGTTGCCGGTGTCCACCCGCGAGTTCACCCAGGGCCCGGCAACAGTGTCCGCACCACGACCTGCCGGGGCCAGCCTGTAGTCCAGCGCGCCGGTTAAGCCGTCCGAGCCTGTAACAGACGAGGATGAACCGAGGATAACGTCCATGGCATTGACACTGACACCCGGAATGAGCGCGGCATATTGGTTCGGGCCGGGCCGCATCATGGCGTGGCTGAAACGCACACCGTCAAGCATCAGCAGTGTCTGCTCCCCCGTGAGACCGCGAATGAACGGGCTGGCCTGGTTCGGCGCTGTTCGCTGAATAAAGGCGCCCGGGGCGTAATTCAGCCGATCCAGGACAGTTCGCCCGATCCGCTGTTCAATCTCGTCTACAGTGACACGATAGAAAGCGTATGGTTGATCGATGGGCTTTTCGCTGAGCCGCGTTCCTGTTACCACGATAGCCCGCGTCTCTGAAGCCCTGTTTGTAACTTGCGCCCGTGCATTGGCGCACAACACCAGCGCCGAGGCAAGCGCCGTAATGATTTTGGACTGTCCCGGAAATCCGTTTGTCTCCATGCCTCTCTCTTTTGCTTACACGCAGTGTTTTGCCTGCCGGACTGTTCCTGATAATGAAAATCCAGCCCGGCTGTGTTGCTACTTTAATCGTATAAAACCGGCCAAAGGTTCATTTCGCAAACCGGCATCGGTTGCCGCTATTCGCCGACGAATACCGGCCTGCGCGTGAAAAGATGCATTTTTTTCAAAAAATGTGTTATATTTATGCTCTCAGCGCGAATACATACACAGAAGGGCAGAAGGGGCAAAATCCAGTGAATCAGCTTGAAAACCTGGCATTTGGAGCGCTGGAACAAAACACCGGCTGGTTGACCGCGTATTTTGTTTCTGCTACCGGAAATCATACCCTGGCCAAGGACCTGGTCCAGGAGACCTATCATCAAGCTGTTCGAAGCGCGAAGAATTATGACCCGTCCCGCCCATTTGCCGCCTGGCTCCGGGGAATAGCGTCGCATGTGCTGGTCAACCATTACAGGAAATCCGGGAACAACCCGCTGTTACTGGAAAACAGTCATCTCGAAGTGCTCGCTCATGAGGCCGATGAGGCAGCGGTTCGTAATCGTGAGCAGGAGTACACGGAGAAGCGCGTTGAATGGCTGAGGGAATGTATATCACAACTCTCAAGACGCCTTCGCAATATGATCAAATTGAAATATTTCGGACGGAAATTATCCAAAGCCATTGCCGAACAAATGAATATGACGGAAATGGCCGTGAACATGGCTCTCAGCCGTGCAAGAAGCAGGCTGCAGGAGTGCGTGGAAAGAAAGGCCCGGCCATATAATGAATGATTCCGAATCAGGGCTTATTATGAGGTACTTGTTCGGGGAAGCCACCGGCAAGGATCTTTCGTGTCTACGCAAGCGTGTCCATGCGAACCCGGAATTAATGCGCCGCATTTTCAAAGAAGCAGAATTTGATGAAAAGCTCAGAAACGGCGCCATATACTCTCCTGCGGAAGAAGAAATCGCCGCGTATAGCAGTCAGGAAACGCCGGTGAGCTGGTTCTCCGGGAAACCCAAGCGCATTGTTGCGTTCGCGCTGGCGGCTTCATTGACCGTTGCGTTTGCGGGGTTTTTCCTCTGGAGAAGCGGTTCCGGGCGGGCGCCAACTGCTATCGGTACGCTCACGGAAATTAACGGGGCAATCACGGTTAGTGACGGCAGGCTTTCACGACAAGCCGGCGTCAATATGTCAGTTTATCCGGGGGACACTGTACAGACGGAACAGAATGCTTCTGCCGAATTCCGCTGGAAGAACGGTTCCGTAATGCGATTGCGGTCTGAATCGCAAGTTGCATTCCTGGATCACACCGAAAAAGAAGATCTTTACCTTGCCAGAGGACATATTTCCCTGAACATGGTTTCCGTTGAAGCGCGTCGTTTCTCGATTGCGACTCCCAGCGCCATCGTGGAGATAACGGGAACGCGGGTAGATCTGAAAGTCAAAGAAAACCGTTCGCAGTTGGAGGTCATTTCCGGGAAAGCCTTGCTCACTTCCATTGCCAGTAATGAATCGCGGGAGGTGTCCCCGGGCAGGATAGCGGCTGTCTCGGGAACAGGGTTGATTCTGGAAAACCCCTCAAGGGTGACCCGGGGACTGGCGGCGATGTATGACTTCCGCGAGTCGCGCGGATTTGCCGTCCCTGATATCAGCAGTGCTCCTTACAGTTGTGATCTCAAAATCAGGCCGAACAGCGTCGAGTGGACCCCGGCTGGACTGAAGTTGAAACGGGCAGATTCCGTTTACGCTTCCGTGAAACCAGGCTCAAGTCTTTTTGAGGCGTTTCTGTCCCCCGACGGAGTAACGATGGAGTATTGGATCCAGGTCCCCGGGGAACTTGAAAGCAAGCACTTCTATATCGGGCATGCTCTTATCTACGGAAACAATAGGAATAATAACCTCGCTGTACGAATATACCGGCGCGCGGGTAAAGAAACCTCGCCTGTAACATTTCCGGTTCCTGCAGGCCGCGAATCCTACTGGGTCCACGTGGTCCAGCGTTTCAATGTGCACAAGGAGACTCCTGCTCAAGCTGGGGAGCCGGGCACAAGGGAGAGCCGCAGGGCTGATATGATCCGCGCCCGCAACAGGGTCATAACAACCGCAAGGCGCATTCGCTTCGCGCTGGAAGCCTGCGGTTCGAAACGCGATCTTAAATCCGTGTTTGCTTCCGCCAAGACACCGGAAAGGCCTGTCATACCCGCAATTCCGATACGATACCGTCTTATTGCCGTTTATAACCGTATGCTCACGGACGAAGAAGTGGAGCAGAACTTCCGTGCGGGTCCCATGCCCTGGGACATTGCTGATCCGATGAATGTCATGAGCAAGCCAGCCGTTAAATCATGGAGGCGACTATGAAAGAAAGACCCCGGGCCATTCTGTACACGATTCAGCGTACTGTCATATTCTTCACTTTAACCGTGGCCCTTTCCAACGCCGCCATTGCCCTCGACAACGAGACGGCATCCGTCAAGATATGGGCGGATATGCAGGAGGATCCGGCCCAGATAACCCTTCACTGGAACGACCCTCTTGGAAACAACACCAATGAGACGACCACCCTCTCCTACTTCCGGCGGGAAGTCAGCGACACCGAGATACAGAATATATATTATGACTGGGGAGAAGAACACAGCCTCGATCTAACCACCACGAGCTTGACGGATACCAATGTTGTCCCGGGGCAGATGTATGATTACAAGATCCACTATTATCATAATAACTACCCTGACCCTCTCTCCTACGACGGCAGAGCCACTGTCGGGATAAACATCTCCATGGTTGAGGATCGCGGGCGTTTTCTCCTTGTTGTCGACGAAACCATGACCAATGCACTGGCAGCGGAACTCTTCCGTTTCGAACAGGATCTCATCGGGGACGGATGGACGGTTTCGCGGCACAACGTGCCGCGGCAATCCACCACGGCGCAAGCCGCGTCGTCCAACGAGTGGAGCTATGTTCGGGAAATCATCAGGTCGGAATATAACACCCATCCTGACGACCTGAAGGCCGTCCTCCTGTTCGGACGCGTTGCCATACCCTATTGTTTTGTCGGCGACCAAGCACCGGACGGACACGATACACACGTACACGCGTGGCCGGGAGATCCCCTTTATGCGCTTGCACGGACTAACTGGTTGGCGAATACACAGACATACTATACAGGATACGGCCGCAATAAGATGGAGCCGGGCGACGGAAAGCTGTGGGGGGAATACGTCATTTCCAGTGCTCGGGATAACCTCGCTTATTCCGTGGGGCGCGTGGACATGTCGGCGATGAGCACGTTTCCGGAAACAGAAACCGAACTCCTGCGCCGTTATCTCAACAAGAATCATGCGTTTCGGCACAAGGAAACGACTTACGATGAACGGTGCCTTATCAAGGACGGCTTCAACGGGCGTTTCACTTACGGTATGTCGGGTTATCGTCTTGGCACACTAGTGGGAATCACGAATGTATATGAAGGAGATTTCTTTTCCGATACGGCCAATCAAACATACCTGTGGGCTTACGGTTCGGGCGGAGGTTCTTACTCAAGCTGTTCCGGAATCGGAAACACGTCGGATTTTGCGAGTCAATCGCCCCAAGCCGTCTTTCTGCAGTTTTTCGGCAGTTACTTCGGTGATTACGATTCGGCGAACAATTTCATGCGGGCCTCCCTGGCCAGTTCCGGCGCCGGCCTGACCTGTGTGTGGGGAGCCCGTCCCAGTTGGAAATTCACACTGATGGGCATGGGATATCCCATCGGAGACGACGTGCTCAGGAATTTCTATTCGCGAAGCGGGTACAGCTGGTACTATGGCACCGTTCATTCGGCGTTTCTCGGCGATCCCGCCCTGCGCATGCATGTCCTGGCGCCGCCCTTGAACCTGTCGAGTACCAACAGCACGATTTCGTGGACAGCATCGGAAGATGCCGGACTTTCCGGGTTCCTCGGTTATCACGTCTATCGCGCTTCCGATATGTACGGAAGCTTTGTCCGCATGACCACCGATCCGATTACCGACACAAGCTGGACGGACCCCAGCCCCATCGACCCCGCGCTGTACCAGGTTCGCGCCGTCCGGCTTCATCCCGGCGTCACCGGAACCTATGTCAACAACAGCCAGGGCGTTTTCCTCACTGTAGGTACGGGTGTAAACCAACCGCCTCAAATAGCGGATGTTACCTGCAGCCCTAACCCGGTACCCGGCACTCAGGCGTCACTGTCCGTTACGGCGACCGATGACGGGGGCGAGACGAACCTTATATATACCTGGTCCACAAAGAGCAAACCCGCCGGTATTTCCGATCCGACATTCAGCGAGAACTTCAGCAATGCCGCGAAGAGCAACACCGTTACGTTCTCGGGCCCGGGAGAATACAGTCTGCGCGTAACGGCCCGTGACGAAGACTTTCTGACGGCAACGTCCTACGCGGAAGTTACCGTTACCCAGACCATCACCACGGTTTCCGTATCGCCCGCAACCGCCTCGATCCAAGTGCTTGCGACTCAGCAGTTCGACGCTGTGGTTCTTGATCAGTTTGGCGCGTCAATGGGCCTGACCCCCGGCTGGGCTGTTTCGGGCGGCGGTACGATCGATGCTTCAGGCCTGTTCACCGCGGGCTCCGTTCCCGGCGGCCCTCACACCGTTACGGCTTCGGCAGGAGGCGAAGACGGCACTGCCGAGATTACGGTCAGAACCAACAGCGTGCCCGTCGCCGACAACAAGACAGCGCAGACGCCCTACGAAACGCCTGTGGATATCGTTCTTACAGGCAGTGACGCTGATGACGATCCGCTTACGTTTACCATTGAGACACAGCCCTCGGGCGGCAGTGTGACCGGAACGCCCCCCGCTGTTACCTATACGCCGACGAACGGCTACTCCGGCGAGGACAGTTTCACCTTCACCGCGAATGACGGCTGGACCGACAGTGCGCCGGCAACGGTTACCATCAACGTCGGCTCGCCCCTGGCCGCGGATGCGGATGCCGATGTCCTGAGCGGAGAAGCCCCGCTCACGGTGGCTTTCTCGGGCAGTGCTTCCGGCGGCAACCCGATTACGGGTAAGTTCGACACCACGGACGACGGCTCCGGCACCATCAGTGCCCGCGGCGCAAACGGCACCAGCGAAGGCGCGCCCAAGGCTTTTGACAACTCGCACACGACCAAGTGGCTTGACTTCTCGCCGGATACCACCAACCGATCGAGCTGGATACAGTACCAGTACGCAACGAATGCCCGCCAGCGGGTCACCGAATATGCGCTTACATCGGCAAACGATGCTCCTGAACGCGATCCGTCGGACTGGCAGTTGCTGGGATCGAACGACGGCGGAACCAACTGGTCGATCGTGGATCAGCGACTGGGTGAAGTGTTTTCTTCGCGATTTCAGACCAACAGCTACACATGCTCCAACCCCGGCGATTGGAACATTTACCGCTTACAGATCGACAGTGTGTACAATCCCGGTTCCGCCAACTCGGTACAGCTTGCCGAACTGGAGCTGAACGCCAGCCTTGGCGAAGGCTACACTTTCGCCTGGGATTTCAATAACGATGCCGTTACGGACTCCACGGAACAGAATCCGAGCCACACATTTGATAATCCGGGCACATATACGGTTGTGCTCACGGTCTACGACGGCTCCAACACCGATACCACAAACCTGGTTGTGACAGTAACCGATACCATAGAGGATACCGACGGCGACGGTCTTCCGGACGACTGGGAAACGGCATATTTCGGCGATGCGACCAGTGCGGAACCGGACGGCCACGGTGATGCCGACGGTCTGACGAACTGGGAGGAGTACCGGGCGGGAACGGATCCTACGAATACCGCATCCTGTTTGCAGTTCTCCACGATCCAGCAACAGACCAACCAGATTCTGCTGAAATGGTACGGCAGCACGAACTACGGGGTTGTGGAACCCTTCAGGGTGCAATACAGGTCAAGTCTTATGGAAGGTTCCTGGACCAACCTGGAAATCGTTCCGAGAACGGCCGGAACGATCCAGGAATGGACACATACTGATACCGGTACTGAGCCTGGAGCCTACTACCGCATCATGATTCCGGACCCGTAGAAGTGGCCGTCAAGCCAGCGTACGGAAAAGGGCCGTAGAGCCGTCTACTGAGTGCGTGAAATCAGGTCGGAGACAGGAACCAGGGCTACGTCGACATGACCCCTCACGGTTGTGGTGTAGACCACGAAAGTGTCGTTTGCGCAGAACCGGGGATGCGGGTCGATGTGATAGTTCCTGCCGACAATGCCGCCCGTTTCCTCATGTGATGCTATTTGAACCGACTTGCCGGTATTCCTGTTGAGGAAGTTCACCGTGTTGGGACATCCCCGATAGAACCGCCTGTTGGCGTCGCCCGCAAACAGGGTGCTGGTCCCTGTGGTGTTCCATCGCGAAGAGAACCATATCGGGATCCGTCGGACTGAACTGGGCGTGGTTGTGACTGAAGTTGAACCTGTACCAGAACCGGTAGTCACTTCCGTCCAGCGGCAGTGAACCGAAGACCGACTCCATGCCTATGGCGGCATCGACAAAGAACTCTTTGCCGTCGGCCGAACGCGTCAGGTGTGTCGCGATTCTTGCCATCCTGCGTCCCGCAATTATTTCTTCGGGAATACGGTTTATCATCTCGATCGAGCTGTCGGGATCGGGTCCGCGATGGTAAACCGCAGGCCCGCACCCCCAGTACACCTCGCCGGTCTCGGGAGTCACATAGGGTGACTCACCCGTGAACTGGGTTTCACGGAACTCGTTGACGGTACCCTTTTCGAGGTCGGCGACGGCAAGGGTCTTTCCGTCTGAAGGAGGGAAGAAGCAGTAAAGCCACAGGTATCGGGCATCGGCCGACATGCTGTCGTTGACGAAGTAGAAGCCCTGCTGGTGCGGCGCGACGCGTTTGTCGAGCAGTTAGCTGACAACACCGGACCCGGGGTCGGTATGAGATGCGAAAAGCGAATGCTTCGATAAATCCATGGTAATTCCCTTCTGAGTTATTCCATTAGTATTCAATTGCAAACAGGCGCGGCACGCGGTCTGGCGCAGTACCACCGCTCAGCGTGAGACGGAGACGCACAGGCTCCCGCGGCGCCGGTTTCTCCAGCGGCACCGGTACTCCGACACCGCCCTCCTGCACCTTCGCGGAGTCACATACCGTACCCCCAGAGCTTAACACTTCGACTTTCACCTCCGCCCCCGCCCCGTCAGGAATCTCCAGGTTCAGCGTAAGAGGTCGATCCGTCGAGAGCTCGATCGGCTTCGTCATTAATGAACCCGACGCGCCGCCGGCCTGCGCGTGCTCGAAGATGGCGTTCCATCCGACGGCCGGTTGAAGCGCAGCGAAACGATCACGCGTAAAACATACCCGGCCGACCCGGCACGGGCCCGGATCGTACGGAGGAAAGGCGTGACTGCCGTTCCCGATTGTTGTGCCGCTGTAATATGCGGCGGCCCGGTCCCCCTTCTCCGTCATTCCCATGCCGGTTACCCCGCCGAAATCCCATTCACCGGGCCGGCCGCGCCGGATCCAGTTTCTTCTTTCGACTTGGGGGACCATGGGCTTCCAGTCCAATCCGTCGGTCGAATACAGAAGCGTAACCTCAAAATGCTGTTGCGGCAACTCGGGCTCGTCGTCGAATCGTCCGCCCAGTCCTATGAGCAGTCGTTCATCGATGCGTTTGATCGGCACGACGCCTACATGCGTCATGCCCTTGATGGCTTCATGCGCCGTGTTCTTCATGTACCCGGGCTGGAGTTTCCAGTTGACCAGGTCATCGCTTGTGAAAAACGCCACACGCCGTACGCCGGACACCGGCGGATCGAACCAGGCGCCGTGGGTCTGGGCGTTCATGATGTAGTGGCCCCGGAACCGGTAGATCCACGGAGCTTCGAGCATCATGGGCAGACGCGGTGTCCGCGGCGGAAGTTTCCAGTCAAGTCCGTCATCGCTCGTCGCTATACCCACGAACGTGGTTACCCCGCATCGTCCGCTTTTTGCCAGTGAGTTTTCGATTGCAGTCTTGCGCCGCTCGTCGGGGACATCTTCCGCCTGCAGTGCCGCGTAAGCGGGATCGATCGATGGATCGGTCCCGAGCGAAGTGAGAGGCGCAAGAAAACGATCTTCGTCGTTGTACACATTGAAGCTGTTGCCCAGGGTGTTGAACAGTCCTTCGCCGATAACTCCGTGCTTCTTCCATTCGAAGCCGTCGAGGCTCGAGGCGAAGCATCGGGTCAGACGGCGCCGACTGTCCTGTGCCTGGTACCACATACCGTAGCCTTCGCCTCGACGGTCGACGGATGCGGTGTAGCAGAGTTTGTCTTCATCCGGCTCGCCGTTCGCCCCCAGCGGCACAACGGGGTTGTCCGGGTCGGGGGCAGGCTCCTTGAGACAGAGGGTGAGATTGGCGGTTTCCTCCAACGCGTCGGATTCGAAAGCGTAGAGTGTTCTCTTCTGCTTCAACATGGTTTGAAAAGTCTACTTGGAGTGTGTGACGCGGTCCAGACCGCTTTCCGGCTGGATGGAGCAAAGTAAATCGTCGATGTGGGTCGTCGCGAGAGCGCGATGACCGATGTCAAGTCCGTCAGTTACCAGCTTGTCCAGCTTCCTGCAGGATGAGCGGGCCTTCCGGAGATGCAGGCGCGCCTGCCCGGAGGACGCACCTTGTTCCTTAGCATAGAACCAGTAAAGCGCGAGCCGGTAATTGAGCTGAACAAACTCGCACGTGTACCCAAGGAGTAAGGCGTCGTCCCGAAGAACCTTGCACAATGCCGGTGTATCCGCACGCTTCCGGAGCGACACAAATTGCTTCTTCGAACGATTAAGAAGCCGGACCATGGCTTGAAGACTCCCAACCCCGTACCCGGGCACTGTTTCTTCACGGTCAAACAGGTCGAAGTGATCGAGCACGAACAGATTCTGTGTGCTGAGATCGCCCATATACGTATGACAGAAAAGGCGCCTCAGCCTGATGACCACGGAGGCGTCGATCCAACTGGTCAGAAGATTGATATTGCCCGTGGCCCGTTCGAGATCGTCGTAAGCTTTCCTGGCCCGATCCGCCAGGTCCCCGTACCGTCTTTTCAGGTAGGCGTTCCTGATTCTTCTCCCCGGTTCTGCGGCGCACCACAGCTGTCGCGCAAACTGCCACTGCGTCAATGCACGCGGCCCCCATGTCTGCTGTGGAACATGCATGTAATGAACGCCGTCGAGCTTCATGCGAGCATAGGCCTTCAGATCGGCATCCATAACGCGGTTGAACCCCATTGCCAGGTTGACATTCATACTCACGTTGTAGTACTCGCCCATGATCAGCGGAAGACCCGTGCGGCGCCAACCGGACAGTGTATTCCTGTATCGCCTGTTGATCTCGGTACAGCGCGGATCCTCCAGCGAGTGGTTATAGCATCGGTTGATCGGGAAATACTCGACTACCACACCCTTCTTATCGAAACCGCGGGGAAGCGCTGATTCCGGAGGATCCAGGGTCCCCGATCCGCCGTAGGCGCAGATGAAAATCTTTGTGTCTCGTCCGTCGCCAGGCGAACTTCTCTCCTTGTCCAGCCTGCGGCGCACCGCGTGGGCTATACGGAGTAACTGATCGCTTCGGGAACCCAGTCGTCGACATTTATCGCATTCACACCACTGGTCCCAGAAGTCCTGCGGCCATAGCCGGACGGCATCCACACAGGGCAGGAAGGAGCGGTACGCCTTGATCCATTCCTCAATCAGGTAAGCCACTGCTTCGCGGTTACCGAGACACGGTCGGCCGACAAGAGGTTGTCGTTTCCCGTCACGCAGACAAAACCAGTCCGGATGTTTATCGAACAATGTCTTGCCCCGCCCCGTCTTCTTACCGGGATCGAAGATTCGGTGAAAAATGTGGCCTTCCGCGGACAGAAACATTCCCAGCTTGCGCTGGAGCGGCCAGAGATCATCCTGCCGTCCGTAGTAATTGACCCTGTTCCTCGCGCACCACACGAGCAACTTCTTCGATGCACGCCGCTGTCCCGTATGGAATCCGCGCAGAGGAAAGTCGGGTTTATCAATGACCTTGAGCGACTTCCTCCACAGACAGCCGCGAAACTTCAGTGATGCCTCCCGGTCATCGAAATCGAGCCACCGGAACCCGAGCCACTCGAGGTATGAGTAAACGCCGTAGAGGAGTCCCGTCCGCGATCCGCCGCATATCTGAATCACGGGGTCGGACCTTGTGCCCATGGCCCGAATGGCAAAAGACTGCGGATCCGCAAGACGCCTGCTCAGAGAAACGGGAACGGCGGGAACGAAGCCGGCCGATGCGGAAACAACACCAAGCTGGATTCTGAGAACTCCGGGTGTCTTCTTACTGCTCCACGTGACGCTCGCAGGAATATCGAGTCGACGTCCGATCTGCCGCAAGTGTGAAGCCAGCTCCTTTGCGGCATACCCCAGCGTGCAGGCAGTTGATTTCGGTCCGCCCCTGTGCCACTCGACCCTCTTCTCTGCCCCGGCCGCTCCGGCGACGGATTCAAAAGGCTTTACATCAACACTGATCCTGCATTTCAGCTTCTTCATGAGTGGACTCCTCCCTTCCGGATGAAATGCTCTTCTCAGCTAACGCGGCGCGTTTTCAGCCGCCCTGCTCCTGAAAAGTCGTGGGGCTTGATTCCAAGCTCCGACACCGGGCTTTCGGGAAGGTAGCTGATATGCTCCGAGGACGAATCCTCTATCATCGGATCCCTCAGAACCGTTCCATCAACGGCCTCAAATTCCTCCTCCTTCACGTTCACGTAATTCTCCATGCCGGTAACCGCTCGAACGTACCTGCCTTCCCCGCTGAATATCACGTTGTCCTGCATTTTCGCGAAGGCATTTGGCGGACCCGTAAACGAGACCTGTTCCCGCGCCTTCAATACATTTCTTTCGAACGTGAAGTCCCGGCACCTGAGAAGACTGACGTTCATTGGCCCATTGCTGATGAACACGTTGTTCCTGATCGTGCAGTCCTTTGCCATATGATTGTGAGAGGGCCACGGACAGTTCACGGCAAGATTATTCTCAACAATACAGCCCTCACTCCGTTCATCAAGGTAGTAGCCGTGCCCGAGCTGGCTGTCGATATCACGAACCACATTGCGGTGAATCCGCATTCTGCGGCCGGCAAAGATATATATCGCGGCTCCGTCCCGCAGAGCTGTCATCACGCGCTCGAACCGGTTGTACGAAATGTCGCCTTCCGGGGAACCCCCGGATACAAGACCGGAATAAGTAGTATCGTGAATGCGGTTATGCTGAATCACCAGATGTCGCGCGCTACAGCTGATTCCTATGCCGCTTGGAAATAGCAGTCCCACATCGTGAACGTAGTTTTCGCGCACGGTCAGACCGTCACCTCGACTCCGGCAGTAGATCCCGCCCGTGCCGGTGTGATGGACGTGACACCGGGACACATCCAGATCCGTGAACCGGAATATGCGAATGCCGTGACCGCCGACCGCCCGGATATCCAGATCGGAAAACGTGCATCCGCGTAAATGACCGCCGTCGATCGCTCCCGGATAAACATTACCTCCGTAGCCGGCCGCCAGAAGGGGCGTGGTTGTTGCCGACAGCGTCAGGCCGCTGATTGTGACATCTGTGATCGGTTCACTCTCCGTCCCGGCGAGCCTGATGATGGACCCCGTTGTCGGGGCAACGGCCAATATATTTTCCGCCGTCTCACTCGGCAACGGCCAGTAGACAAGCCTTCCGGCGGATCTGTCAAGGTACCACTGCCCGGGCTTTTTCATGCCCTCCCGCACGTTCCAGACGACATAGGTCCTTGCCTGCTCGTGCGAACCCGCGAAGCCGCCCGGCGGATGATGGGACGGGTTGCGAAAAGCAAGTTCGTGTTCTTCCCGGTTCACCTCAGAGAGGCCCACGAGCGATTCATCCCAGCAATGGAATATCGTCAGTTCGGCGTTGTTCACGTCGAGCCATGGATCCAGATCCTCCGGTCCGTATCGCATGTGTGTCAGCTCGTATTCCGTGGGCCTGCGTTCCCATCCTCCATCGGTGGTGCTCAGCCAGCGGACGTCAAACTCGCTCAGGTGCTGAAAAGTTCCGGTTTCGGGTACGCGCGCGCGGGGACAGAGCCTGTCATTTACAACAAAAGCCCGGAAATCCCAATCCCTCGCGCTTATTCCGGGCAGTTCCGCGAACAGGAAATGACCATCCTTCTGCCAGTTCTCGACCTTGCATCCGCCGTAAAGAATGGTCCGGCCTTCACCACTGCCCGTGATGGTCAGACCGGAATCCTCCGGTTTCAGCACGAGACCGACGTCGAAGTAGCGGCCGGGGCCGACAACTATCCTCTTGATGCCCGTTTGCCTCGATCGCTCCAGTGCGGCCGACAGACTGGCCAGCGGTTTATCCGTGCCGGTCTCAGCGTCCGACCCATTCACGCTTACGTACAGTGTATTCGCCATGGCCCCAGAGTGTCGAGGCGCGCCCCGATTGTGTCAAGCGTTCAGAGCTTTATACCGGGAAAACACGGGAGCCCCGCCTCGCCGGACGCGATCCCCCGCTTGCGAGACGGCGCATGACACGTTATCTTTCCCGTCATGACACCGCGCGAAATCGTCCATTCCGCGATTACGTTCCAATCGCCTCCGCGACTGCCGTTTAATCTTCCCGATAGCTGGGGCAGTGACTTCGCCTCCACATGCGCGGATCCCCACCCGGACCATCGGCCGTACGGCGACTTCACCGAAGAACGCGACGAGTGGGGTTGTCTCTGGCGCAACATCGGACTTTGCAAGCTGGGCGAGGTCGTCGAATCCCCTCTGGAGCACTGGGCCGATCTTGGCAAACTGAATGTGCCCGACATCCGCGAAGAACGCCGATGGGAAGGCGTGAAGCGCGCACGCGAGGAAGCCGGCGACAGGTTCCTCGTTGCCACAGCCACCAGTCTCTTTGAACGCATCCACTTCATCCGCGGCCTGCAGAACGCGTGGATGGACATTCACACCGGTCCGGATGAACTGTGCCGCCTCATAGACATACTGGTCGATATCAACCTCTACGCGATCGAACGTTACGCGGCGTATGACGTGGACGCCATTATCAGTATGGACGACTGGGGACTTCAGGATCGACTTATGATCGATCCGGAAAAATGGCGCGCTCTGTGGAAACCCCGCTATTCCCGCGTGTGGGGCGCCGCCCGCGAGGCGGGACTCCACACCATTCTGCATTCGTGCGGCTATATCGTCGATGTCCTCGACGACATGATTGACGCGGGACTGGAAGTGATTCAGATGGATCAACAGGAAAACATGGGGCTCGAACAGCTCGGGGAACGGTTCGGCGGCCGGATCGCTTTCTATTCCCCCGTGGATATCCAGAACACCATGGCGCGCGGCAACCCGGATGAGATACGCGCCTACTGCCGCGATATGGTCCGCCGCCTCGGCCGCCCCCGGGGCGGCTTTATCCCCAAGTGGTACCCGGATCCCGCCGGAGCAGGCCACACCGATGAAGCCATCGAGGCCATGTGCGACGAATTCGTCCGGCTCGCAAAGGACCCTTCAACGTGGGGCGGGTAGCATTTTTCACCGCACCCTTGACCTGTCTTGCCGCATCGCGGCCCAAGACCACCCCGCGAGCTATCTCCTGAAAAGCACAATCGATGAGGGGCTTCGACCATTTCATACTTGTCCCGCCATCGGCGGGATTTCCGGCGCATTTCGCGACGGTCGCGTCGGCGGTCGCCCCCGCAGGAGCGGGTCGTTCATGCAGAACGGTCGGGCTTGGTACCTCCCACAAGAATCTCCAACAGGCGGTTCACCTGTGATGCGTGTTGTTGCTCTTCTTTGGCCAACTGGGCAAATAACTTGCTATGCTCAGCATGTGAAAGCCGCGCCGACAGGTCTTTGTATACGGCCTTCATCTTGTTTTCCAACTTCAAGAGATCGGAACAATACTCGCGCAAATCACTCTCAGTAAACATCGATCTTCTCCCCCCGCACTCGTTCCCGCAAGTCCTCCAGAAGCGCCTTATGGCGCTTATTGGCATTTATCAGCGCGAATACGATCTGTCTCGCTTCGTTAACGGTATTGTCCGGCAAACCGCTTCGCGTGACGATGGCGTCAAGATGCTTCAGGTAAAGAGCGGAAGCAGATTCCTCGGTTCTGATCGCCTCTGATATGCTTTCCTGCAGTTCCTCTTTGGTCATTTCTGAATTCCTTTGATCCACTGATGAATGTTGCGGCCCTGAGCGGCCGTAGACTTTTTCAGTCCGTAGAGCACCTCAACCGGCAGTGTCCAATACGTTTCTTTGTCAACCTGGAACCAGATGATTCCGTGTATGTCGAGATCCGCGGACGCGTTGAACGCTTTGCGAAGCCATTCGGACTTTTCCGAAGTGTCGCCCACGCTCGCGGTCTCAAAAACGATTACTGGCTTCTGCGGTGCGACTATCGTGAGTTCGCGAACCGGTTTTTCGAAAATATCTCTGAACGTTTTGGGACGACTCGTCCATCCGTGTTCTTTTGTGTTCCGGCTCAATCCCCAATTATACCCGTCCACACCCAGAACATCGACATAGGCATCGCCCGGATAGTAGCTTAGCATCCTGTTCCAAGTTGTTGCATCCTCTTGTGAAGGGGCAGGCACGGATTCCGCATTGGGGCAGAACACCCAGAGTATGTTTGTATTGCCGGCGTCTCGGCAGAGCTCTACCACATAACGGAACAGCGCAGTGTATAGGCGAGGGCTATCGGGACCATAATCGGCTTCTGATGTGCCCCAATGATAGCGGCTGATGTTCATCTCATGAGCAAATCGAACCAGTACCGGCTTCCCCCAATCGGCCGCTTGCCGCGCAAAGGTCCGAATGTAGGCATCGTAGGTCCCATTTGTAACAACAGAAGCCTGAATGGTCTTTTCTTCTCCGCCTTCAATGTACATTGGCTCCCATGTTATGCACGGCATCGATCCAGCATCATGAATTGCTTCGACGCTTTCAGTCGGAAAATCGGATCCAGCAAGGTTCGCAGGGGACGGCCATTGGAGATAGAACATAACCATGTCCGGCCGCTGTCCCTGAGGGCCGGCCAACCCATGTAAGCGCTCTTCCGTTATGGGATAACCATCCAGAGCGAAACCTACGTACGTTGCTTCCGCCGCCGGATGTCCCTCACTCATTACACGACATCCGCCCCCGGCAAGCAGTGTGCAGGTCAGCAACATGACCACTGTCTGGTGGCGCTTCACGCTTGTGCTTCCTTCTTTGTCTCAGCCGGATTCCGGAAATACAGTACGGCCGATAGGATGAGTGTGTGGTAGAGGCACCAGACCATGTTAACGGCAATCGCCGGAACGCCGGCTCTCTCGTAGTATAGCCTGTTCGCTCCCCAAGCTATCGCAGCCACGCACGCGCCGGCCAACGCAAGTTGTGCCCAGATCGCCTGCCATGGCACAATGGCGGAACCGTCTTTGCCGGTAACCGCGAACTTGCCGCGAATACCCAATAGCGCCAGAAGCGCAGCACGCAGATAAACGGGGAAACTGATAGCAATCAGCAATTGGCCAGTAACCAGTTCTTTGAATGTGTAGTGCCGGGCGCGGAGAGTGAACGCATATATGGATAGGGTTAGAACGAAGTACGGCACAAAAAAGAGCACGTAGATCTCGGGCCTCGCGAAAAACGTCGGGACATTGAAGAAGAGATAAAGTATCGGGCATACTGCCAACACAAAGAAAACGAAACCAACAAAGTAGTATGAACCGGACAAAACGTATTCCCACCAACGGGCTTTCGTCAGGCTTTTCGGATTTCGGAGGAAAAGGATAATTATCTTCCTGAACAACCCTATGGTGCCCAACGCCCATCGGAACTGCTGTTTAAAATAAGAAACCAGATCCTCTGGGCCCATTCCAAAAGCGCCGACCCTGTTCAGATATGCGGAATGCCACCCCCGTAAGTGGAATTTCAAAGACGTGGCGAAGTCTTCGGTTACCGAAGTCTCGTCGAAACCACCGACATCCATCAGCGCCTCACGGCGGAAGATGACATTGGTCCCGCAGCAGAACATGGCATCCTGGAGTGATTTACCTTCGCAGATGTACTCGTAGAAAACCGCTTGCTGAAGACCCGCGGCCCGGGCGATCCGGTTGGCTTCGAAGTTGGTGTAATACTGCGGGGTCTGGATGAACGCCATCTGTGGCTGGCTCTCCATGATGGGAACCAGCTTGCCCAGAAAGCTTGGAAACGGGTTCATATCGGCATCAAAGACAACAATGTACTTCGGCTTGTCAGTAGGCAACGAATGCGCGAAGCGTTGAATCGAGAACCCTTCTTTCGCCTTTCCGTCCACAAACTCCAGGAAGTCGTTGATCATTCCTGCCTTCGCGCCGCGCCAGGAACGCCGGAAAAGATCGACTTTCAAGTCCCGGCAAAGATTGCCGACCGCATTGCGATAGTCAGTCATTTCCTGCACGTCGCTGCCCGGCATGTCATAGCGTGTATCGTCAAGCAGGTAGATTTGCTTGTTCGGGTAGTCCAGATTGTAGAATGCCGTGAGTGTGTCCCGAATCACAGGGATAGGTTCCTTGAATGATGAGACGATCACTGCAACCGGCGGAAACGATTCCAGCGCCGGTATTTCCGTCTCGCTGATCCTCCACCCGCGCCGCCGGGCCAGAACGCGCACAATTTCCATGAAATACCCCACGCCGTGCAGAAGCAGAAAGCCCTCCGCAAGCAGCAGCACGAGAGCAACGACCTTCTCATACCAAACGTAATCGGCAATCAGAAAGAGAAGTGTACGAACCACGAGATAAGCAACAGCCGCCAGGATCACCGCCCCCGGTATGGCCAGCAGCAGCACCGAAGCTCTGCCATGATGCTTTTTCGATCGTGTCTTGTCTTTTTCGTTCTGCATGTCAGAAATGTCGTTTCACTGTGAGCCAGAGTCCTTCGCCATCCCACTGCTCGGAACGTATGAGCGCTAGTTCACAACCGATCAACCACCGCTTTCGGAATTCAACATGGAGTTGGCCTTTGATCTCTACAGTGGGATTTTCTTCCGAATCATCGCGCAGCGTCACGAGCACATCGTAGTAACGGTGATCTGTTCCTCGGGCGAATATGGGAGAGATGTCGTGACGCCACTCCAGCATGATACCCCACGCCTGGTAGTCAACGGGAGTCCAGTAGGGATAGACCACATCCGTCAACGTCCCGTCTGCATCGACATATTCCGTTTCATGATCCGTGTCTCTGGTTTCGCCGAAAACAGCCGCCTTGAGGATGCGAGGGTGGTCCGTCAAGCTGTAAGCCAGGTTTGCATAAACCTGCTCACCACGGTTTCCGTCGGAGTAATCCATGATTTGTCCAGTGGCTGTCATTTCGAGATCGCGCGTCAGGAATGAATGGCCCTTCAACACCCACGAATCGGCTTGGGTGTTCTGTTCTAAACCAAACTTGTTGTATAATTCATCAGTTCGCTCACGTCTGAGGGTCAACTTTGCCCAGTCACGCACATTGGCGCTGCACTCGATGTGGCCGGTCCGCGTATCGTCAATACCGTCGTTGAGATAGTCTTTCAGCGCTAACGAACCGTCTGCAACCAGCCAGGGCAGAAGCACGCCGTGACCGCGCAAAGACACACCTCTTGCTTCATAGGACGAATCACTCACGCGAGGACGCTCGTCCCAGTAGCGGCCGGCGGCTTCCAGGTGGCCACGCTGCAAGATGGGAACACCCACGCCCAGGCCATATTGGAGCCTCGTGATGTCGATCAGATCCCCGCGCCCTTCCTCGTGCCAGTAAGAGCCGTTACCTAGAATATATGGCTGTTGCCGCCTGGCGGCTGTTTCGAGAATTTCAGGTGCGATGTTGTGGTTTGGACTGGTTCTGTATAGCTTCTCCGTAGTCCGCACAGCTTCGCGTTCGAGCCCCAAGGCAAATTGGAGCTGGCTCAGATCGTACACCGCCTCCTGGTTACCCGGTGCGAAGTCGACAAGTTGCCGCGCAAGTTGCGCCGCGCGCCAGTATCGCTTGTTCTCGGCAAGATCCTTCTCTTCTTTTTCGAGGTAAATGGCTTTCTGTATCCTGTAGGCCGCCAGATGTCGCATGCGGAAGGCACCCAAACGCTCCTTGGCAACGGCATCCAGGGCATTCGTGTTGCCCTCGACAAAGAGCCATTCATAGGCATCATAAGGCCTACCGCCTGAACGCTCTTTCACCTCATGGCGGACATCTTGAATCGCCGGCGTTTCTGCACTCCCAGCCGCTGCCAGCTCGGTCGCCAGCAGGGAGTCGACAGAAGGTTCAAGTAGCGCGGAGTAGAACTGCAACGCCGTATCCATTCTCTTGGCCCAGACCGCGACACGAGCTCGTTCCCTGCCGGGAACGACATTCTTCGGGTCCTGCTCGACCAGACGGGCGTACAAGTCCAGTGATACATCATATTCCTTTGCCCAGGAAAGCGTGCGTGCCCACTCCAGTTGGGCGGTATAACTATTTGAAAAGTCTGCATTCAGCTCTCGGTATACATCCAGGGCTTCATCAAACTCCCTGCGTGAAGCTAATGTGCGCGCAAGGTTCAGGCGTACGACATATGATGCGGGATGTCTTGTCAAAGCATGCCGCAGGGTACGAATGGCTCCGGGATGGTCGCCGTTTTTGCTGCAAAGCTCCGCCCATGCAATCAAATCCGGTATGGACCACCCCTCATGCACACTCTTGAGAAACGACTCGCTGCCGGGTTCATCGCCCGCGCACAGAAGTTTGTAAAACCGGGCGGAGATGTCGGATGGATCGATCTGTAGAATCGCTTCGAAGCGTCCGAGTGCCGTCTGCTTCTCGCCCTGGCCCAAATCACAGAGTCCCAAACCGGTCAGCCCGTTTTTCAGGCGATCGGGCAATCCGCTTAGTGTTTTGTAGGTTGCTCTCGCCTCCACCCATTCCTTCAAGTTAAGCAGTATCTTACCCCTTGCCTCCAGAACAGCGGCAACGTAGTGTGAGTTCCTTGAAGATGGGAGGTCTTCGAGAATCTTCAAAGCGGCGGAGAACTCCCCGCCGGCGCGCTTAATGTCGGCGAGCTGGAGCAGTAGCGCAACGTTATCTGGTTTGTGCAGGATGCAACGCCTGGTCAATCCTTCAGCGCGTTCATACTGCTGCGCTGCAGCCAACACGGCGGCCCGCCTCGCAAGGATGTCGCAGTCATCGGCATGTGTCTCCAAGTACTCATTGTATATCCGATCGGCACTGGCATAGTCCCCCCAGGACAGGGGTATCTCTGCGAGTTGGAGCCGGATTCCCCACGTCAGATTGGATGTGCTCAGTAGATGGTAGTATGAGTCCCGTGCTGCTTTTTCATTCCCGCCTTCTGCTTCGCACAGAACGACAATGGCTCTGGCATGTTCATCAGACACCCATTGATCACGCGGCACGATGGTATCCGACGAAGCATGGCATAGACCGGCAAGTCGCAGTATTGCCAGGGCTGCTACAGCTAGCGAAATGCTATGCTGTGCCCCAAGCCATCGCTGACTGCCGGCCATTCCCGTCATTTGGAATGCTCCTCCGCGAGCGTCTTCTCGAGTTCGGCCGCAGCCCTGTCGTGACGGCCCATCCAACTGAGCACCAGCGCGTACTTACGCCTTACCTGAATGTCCTTCGGCCGGTTCAAGAGAATGGCCTCGTATTCCTTAACGGATTCAGCGTACTTCTTTGCCCAACTTAGCGTCTCGGCGAGCCTCAGCTTTACCTGATCCGCCTTCGGGTGATCCTTCAAGTGCTCTCGATACAGTTTCTCTGCCATGGCGTATTTACCCTTGGACGCGTAGATATCCGCTCTAGCCAGTTGGGCTTCCGATGTGAGCTCTTTCTCCGGCACTTCCTCAAGGATCTTGAGGGCTTCCTCCTGCTTACCCTTCCAGAACATTACCGTGGCCATTTCAGCCTTCGCCTCCCCAATCTCCGGTCTTTCCTCCAGAAGCTTCTCGTATTGCGCAATGGACTCGTCCAGTTTCTTGGCATAGCTCAGCGTGCGAGCCAGTTCCCAGCGAGCTTTCCAATCCGGGATTTCACCCTCCTCCTTCTTCGTTTTGCCTTCGCCGGCAAGGGTCTGTGTTACTGCCAACAGCAAAATGACGATACTTGTAAGTGATCTACTCGCGTTCTTCCTGTCCGTGTTTTTCATGGTTGCTCTCCAGTAGTTTGTGATAGTGGCCTATAGATGCCTCAAATTCATGCGTCCATGCCAGCACCTGTGCCAACCTGAAACGCGCCTTTCTGTCTTCGGGATTCTCTGAAACCACTTTCTGAAGGATTTCCAAAGTTGTGCCGAAGCGGCCCTTGGAGAGAAAGATCTCGGCCAGTTCATAGGCATGGTCGGGTCTCCATACCGGGTGGCGAAGATATTCAGATGCTGTTTCCTCTGCGCCCGGATAGTCGGCGTCAAGCAATTGCGCTTGAGAGCAGCGCAGAAACACAGAAGGTTCTGTTAGCCCCCGTTCGATGGCGTGTCGATAATGAACCGACGCTTCCGTGTATTCCCCTTTCATAAAGCTCTCTTCGCCTTTCCTGAAGTCCACCCACTCGGGACGGAACTGTCTATAGAGCGCGGTCGTTCCAGTCGCGATCATGAAACAGGCAAGAGCAAATATAATTGTCGTCTTCAACTTTCCCCTTTCTCGCCTCTCGTGAATAGATCAGGCACCTCGCAGTTAAGAGCCTTTGCCACGCGAACCATCATGTCCAGGGTGATGTTCTGTTCTCCACGTTCGATGCGCCCCAGATAGTTCCGATGGCAACCGACGCACTCTGCCAGATCTTCTTGCGAAAGCCCCAACTCAGTACGCCCCGCCCGTATTGCATCCCCGAAACTCTTTCGATGCTTCGGAACTCTGTTTCGCCGTTTCATGCCTGCAAGCACACCATATAGGTGCATAATAGTCTACACCCTAGACAGGTACATTACAGAAGGCAGTCATGAAGTTCTTTATCTATGTGAGGAAGTCGACCGACGATGAGGAACGGCAGATGCTCTCTATCGAGGCACAGCTTGCCGAGCTACGCGAGTACGCGGGCAATGAGGGTCTTACGGTACTACGTGAATTCGTCGAGTCGCGTACGGCCAAGACTCCGGGGCGGCCCATCTTCAACGACATGCTGGCCCGAATGGAGCACGGCAAGGCGCTGTCTCCTGTCGCGACAAGTCCGCCGAGAGGTCGTCCTCAAGGTGGGCTGACCAGCCTTCGCCCAAGGGCTACGGCCTGGCAGGCAGGCCGGTTCCGGTTCTCGCAGTCGAGTTTCCCGAGCCGTGGGCAGTCATCGCACGCGCCGGTTCCGCCGATGCGAAAACCAGCGAATTCGCCGAAAAATCTGAAATGGTCGGGGCGGTGGGATTCGAACCCACGACCACTTGTCGGCCGCTCGACCCCGTCGATACATGGTACGGGGTCATCGGCGCCGACGACTTCGATGGGTACGGGAGCCTCTGCCGGAGAGGGTGAGGATCGAGCGGGGACTGTCATGGGTCCCACC
>JAWODU010000120.1:0-14324 GCA_046483125.1 Kiritimatiellia bacterium | reverse complement strand
CCCGCCTCCGGCCAGCGAAAGATCGCCCAGCCCGGTTATCACCGCGTTGAATGTCGGATCGCCCGCGCTCACGGAAATACTCCCGCCGCCCACTAGCTCAAGCTCGCCGGGCCCGTTGAGGGTAAATGTCCTGTTGATTACGACCGACTTGATGTTCGTGTCCACGTCGATAGTGCAGGAGGAGCCGGCATCGCCGAATTCGGCGATATCCCCCGGCGAAGGGAGCGTATCTCCCACCCAGTTGGCGGCCGTTGACCATTTCACGTCTGCGCCCCCGTTGTCCCACGTCTGAGTTACTGAAGTAAAAGAACGGTTTGTGATCGTGACAGTCGCGTTGCTCGACGCGCCTATCCCGTAATCGCCGCTCAACAGGTTGAGCTTCACGGCTTCATCGGCTTCGACAAGCCAGTCGTCGATCACGGACACCGACACCGTTGCCGAGCTGTAGCCTTCGGCTATCGTCACCGTATCCGCAGCCGACAACGTGTAGTCCGTACCTTCCGTTGCGCAATCCGCGACGCCGGTATCGATCTCGAAACTCACGATCAGATCGCCGTTGGTTGCCGTCCCCGGCCGGCTGATGGCAAACTTACCGTCAACCGGCCCGTCCTCATTCCCGTCCGACGCGGTCTGGATGCTCACGTCTCCCGTCATGAAGCTCTGCGAAGGCTCAATCCACACGTCACTGAACGAATTACTCGCATAGAAAGTGTAGTAATACAGGGTGTCGGCCGTGAGACCCGTTATGTCGTTGGTTATCCAGCCTTCACTCTGGGCCGAAAGCACGTCGTTTGACGTCCAGGATCCCTTATTCGTCCCGCCATCCGTTTCTCCCCAGTAAGCATGAACTGCCGTTTCCGCCGCACCCGTGCTCACAAGCTCGCAAAGAAGAGTTGCAGTCGTTGAGCCTATGTTGGTCGCCGCCATGCTCCCGAGTTCGGGTACATCCGATGCTTTGCGCCACAGAAAAAGCAATGCATCGTCCACCGCGGTCGCCGTTGAGTTGTCGCCCGACTCGTGCGCCGCGCGCACAGTAATCTTGGTGCCGGCGGAGATATCGTTCAGCATGTGCGCCAGCACGGACGATGATCTGCGGTGATTCTGGTCACCTCGTATATAGTTCGATTTAGTTTCGGCGCCGGGCACAGCGACATCATTTGTGGCAACCGTCACCTTGATATTCAAACGGGTTGCCGTGAATTCCAGGTTGTCATTGTAAACAAGCACGTAATCTCCGTCCTCCTTGACTGTAATCTCATGCGGATTACTGGATGTGCTGTGTGTGAATGTGTCCGTATCGATTATGTCGTCGTTTGCCCACTTTATCCCGTAAGGAGTCGTATTTGGGTTGTCGTGATTCCAATCGGTGCCGCCCGTCACAACTTCCGTACCGCGTCCGTAGTAAACATCCGAGCCGGTATCGATCTTCTCTACGTAAATCGAAGCTTTCTTGCCGCTCTGCAGGTTGACTGTTCCCGACTCCGCATCTAACTGGGTTTTAAGCGTCAGTACCTGACCGTCGCTTCCCGCCCGCACCAGGCCCGCCCAGTGAATGGAAGCGTCGTTGTGCCCATCGTTATCTCTGATATAACCCTGCCTTCCATGCCCTCCGCTGATTGTCGTTCCGGCAAGCTGAACCATCAGCTTCGGAGAGGTTCGCGCCGAAGAACTCGTGACGGGTATGTTCGCAAACAGAAGGTAATCGCCGGCGGAATCAAGGGTAATGCTCCCGTTGCCGTCGGTGTGAGTGAATCCCGAATCCTTGCGGTTGCTGGTCCAGGTCAATGTCTGGGCCGACGAACTGTTGAAGTCCAGACTGCCGCTGTGCGTGGCCGAGAAGACCGTGCGGCTGGAGTCGATATATTCGGCATACAGACTCGCCTGCCCCATATTAACGGTGCCGCTGTTCGCCGTCGGCTTGACTCGCACATGAATTTCGTCGTTGGCACTCAGGCCCGTGAGCAGGAGCGCGGCGTGGGCGGAAGATTCGTTATGGCCGTCACCTTCCGTCGCCGCCCTGATGTACGATGATTCCCCGATACTGCCGTCGATCGCAGTGTTATTAACATAAACTTCTATCTGCACACAGCTCCGCGTCACCGTAGACGGCCCCATGGGAAGAGTAACGGCGACAAGATAATCGCCGTCCTGCTTAACCACAAGATTGGTGCCGGGCAAGCCGGACGTGTCAAAATAGTCGGTATCGACAGCCGTCACCCGCCACTCGAGCAAGCCTTCCGTATTGACATCCGTCGATCCGCCGGACTTCTGCGTGCTGTAAAGTGAAGCCGCCTTGTTTACGGCATAAACGTTCGCGCTGAAGAGAATTGTAAGCGTTGCGGCGCTCAACATCACTGTATTTCTCATAGCCGGCCCCCTCAATCTGCCCCGCACTGCGGACAGTGCGGAACCTTTCAATTATGTAATAATACTGAATTTCAGGCCGCCTGTAAAGAAGACAATTTTCCCTCTATTTTGCTTGCTTCGGTAACGTTTTATTCCGGCGCAGGACGGCTATCCAGTTCCGAATTCCGGGATACAGCCTTGCGGGTGACAACCCGGAGGTTCCTGCCTGCGACCATATTGCCGGGGTCCAGATCCAGAACTCTTTGATAAACTTTGACGGCTTCCTCCCGCTTCCTTTGCCCGGACAGCACATTCCCCAGGTTCCCAAGCACGAGCACGTGATCCGGATCCGTCTCAAGCGCGCGGCGGTAGGCCGCCTCAGCATTCACAAAATCTTTTCGCCCCGCAAGCAGATTCCCCAGATTGTAATGCGCCTGCACTTGATCCGGTTTGATTCGGGCCGACTCCCGAAAATGCTTCTCCGCCTCTGCGAACCTCCCCATCCCCGTGAGAAGCTCGCCCAGATTGTTGTGAGCCTGAAAATTCCGTTTATCTATCGCCAGCGCCTTTCGATAGCTCGCCGCGGCCGATTCGCTCCGCCCCCTCTTCGCGCAAACAAGACCGTGCAGAAACCATGCTTCTTCATCTTCCGGGAGTAAAGTACAGGCCCGCCGAATCGCGGGCGCCGATTCATCGTATTTGCCCGCCCATGCCAGCACCTTGCCCAGGTTCAGCATGGCTCTGCCCCGTTCGGCTTCACTCAATTTCGACACCACCTGCGCTTTCACGTCTGCAAGAACCTGCGAACCAAAAGCGTCCGGACGATCCGCGATGCCCTTACGACACATCGCGTCGAAAAGTTCCGTCCCCAGCATGAATGTTGCGTCCATCGTCGGATGAACATGATCGTGGAAATACTCACGACCCAGGATATCGTGTCCGTACGTTTTCATGCAGTCTTCCTCAAGAAGCGCGGGGTAATCCACCAGTGTTATTCCCCGACGACCGGTTACCTTGCGCAGAACTCGTTGCAACGGTGATATCATGCGGAGGGGACAGACATCCTCGTCAACGGCTTTCACAAATGCCGCCTTGGCCGATTTATAGTCTTCGTCCGCAAAGAGCCGTCTCCCGAGTACGTACTGCGTTTGCGCGTGCCGTGCATCACTTCCTCCCGTCTTAATCCCGGGCGAGTGCTGGCTCTTGAAGGGAGACATATCCTTCAAGTTGGAAGCCGGCATTACGAACATGATTTCCGCGCCGCAAGACC
Organism: Kiritimatiellia bacterium; assembly: GCA_046483125.1. Taxonomy (GTDB): domain Bacteria; phylum Verrucomicrobiota; class Kiritimatiellia; order UBA8416; family JAWODU01; genus JAWODU01. The sequence goes on along the minus strand of JAWODU010000120.1, from coordinate 10,708 downwards.
TTGCCAGTCTGATCATACGCTCAATGCTCACGCGAAAGTGTGCCACGATCTTGTTGCGCAGTTCATCGTCACGCTCGTAAGCCGACAGGCCGACAACGTCGTCAAGTGCAGGCAGGACCTCGGCGGCGAGTTCCTCGCGCCCGGCCCTGTTTTCCAGCAAACGACCCGCCGCGCTGTCCGTGACCGCGTAAAGCCGCAACCGCATCGCCACTGCCCGCAGACCCTCGGTCCACTTCGCGATCTTCTTGACCCCGTGATATGTCCTGTGTTCAAGGAACTCGTTGTGTCCGCAGTACACTATAAAGAGATCCGGTTCGTATTCCCCGAGTTCCTGCATCAAGCGCGCAACCCGGTAACTTGCGTAGCTGATCCCGCCGGCGTTCACGACCTCCCAGTTCCGGCGCGGCTCCGCCGCCCGGAGAAGCCGCGAAAGGAAGCGGCAGAAAGACATTCTGTCGTCGTAAGGCCTGCCGTAAGTTGTTGATCCGCCCACGCAGAATATCCTGCAGGTGTCAGGTTGTTTCCGGGCCGGAAATTTCTGTTCGTTAAACCACTTTCTTTTGCATGGACGGGTCCTGTAGACGTCGCTTCCAGCAACCCGCTCTCTGTAAAAAAGGCTTGGACTATGAGCGAATCCCGCCATTGGATCCCGAGTAAGAATGAGGGGCTTTATTCCGGCAAATGCCAGAATTGCCTCCAGCACTCCAAGAATCACAGTAGCGCCCCCGACTCCCATCAGAGCCCTGGAACCGACAAATTTGAATTTACTGCCGGGCATGTCGCCTAACGATATGCTGTGGCACGGCGCCCGGTCAACACGATTCCGGCTCCCGCCCCGCGAATAAAAAGCTTCCGCGCCGGATAATGCCGTGACCGGTGTGTGTCCTTAAGCGGCTTATTAAACGGCGAGAAGGAGTGCAAGGGTACACGTCACGAAATTTATATTGGCATTTCCAGCCTGAATAATGTAATGAAATTCATGAGTCAGCCTGTAATCCAAACCGGAAAGGAATTCAAAGATGATTATCAGCATTTTCAGGACACCGGCGAGCCGTCTTTCAGTTATGATTTCCGCGCTTTTCCTGGTTTCCCTCTTTTTTTCTCCCGCCGTGCGCGCCGCAGAAGTCAACCGGCCGCGGCTCACCGTGCCGCGCCTGGCCGCGGCGCCCGACATTGACGGGAAGATGTCCGAGGGCGAATGGGACCGCGCCGCGGTGATGACCGGTTTTATCGGCGCCACCGGTGGTTTCGGCAAGGTCATGGTCCCGAAAAAGTCGCGCATATACCTGGCCCACGCCGACGGGAAGCTTTACGTAGCCGTCTGGACCCAGCTTGCTCCCGGCGAGAAGCCCACCATGAAATACCGCCGGCGCGACAGCAAGGTGTTCATGGACCGCCAGCAGTTTGAAATATGGCTCACGCCTCCCACCGCCGGCCACGTGGCCGCGTACCAGATTATAGGCAACGCCTACGGGGCCGTGTACGACCTCAAGCACGTTCCGAAACTGGGCATCAAGAACCCCGGATGGAGCCCGGAGTTCGATTTCGAAAACTCGTACAAGGTCGGCGAGTACTGGATAGCCGAGGTCGCCATACCCTTTGATGCCGTGGCGGATCCCGACCACTTCCAGCCCGGCGAGCCGTGGGGAGGAATGGTGGCGGTCGCCTGGCCACAGCGTTCCTGGCCCTACACCCACGGCTGGTATCACAACATAGACACCCACGCCCTTATGACCATGGGGAAAACCGACACCTGCGTGCGTCTCCTGGACGCGGACAGCCTTTTCGAAAACCGTCTTGCTCCCGACATGGTTATTGTCAACGGCGAGGCGCGCGACGCCGATTTCAAGGTAACCGCGAAACGGAAGGACAAGGTCATCGAAAAAACATACAGCATACCGGCCGGGGAAACCGCGAAGGTCGATATCGACGCGGAGCTTCCGCCCGCGAAAAAGCGCGTGAACACCGTAAACCTCCGCGTTACGGGTCCCGGAGACGCCGTCATTCTTGAGGGCGACTGGATGTACCGCCCCCTCGACGTCGCGGAAAGAAAGACCGAAGAAGTCGAACCCGAACCCTGGCGCATGACAACGCGCGTCGATTACGCTCCCCTTACCATGGCCGCCCGATGCTGGGTGGACCTTCTGGACGCGCCCATGCGCGATAAAGTCGCTGAAGCCGTTTTCACGGTCAAGGACCCCGGCGGAAGCGTTGTTCCCGTGCGCGGTCCTTTCGGAAAAACCGTGAATCAGGCCGAAGACGACACCTTCAAATTCGACGCGGCCGAAGCCCACATCTGGCTGCCGAAGGACCTTGAACCCGGCACCTACACCATAACCACGGCTTTCCGGGACGAAAACGGCAAGGTACTGGAATCAAAAGACGACAAGTTCAAGCACAAGGATTTCACAAAGGATTACGTGTGGCTGAACAGCGATAAGTATGGAGAGAATTTCACGGTGGCCCCGCCTTACGAACCCATTACCGTAAAAGGCAGAACTCTACGCGTTTACGGCCGTAAATACGTAATGAAAGGCGCGTTGCCGTCGAAGATAACCAGCCAGGGAACGCCCCTTCTCGCGCGTCCCGTAACCTTTTTCGCCGTTACCGAAGACGGCGAACGGGAATCGGCCGTAACAAAGGCCTTCAATATAACCGGCAGGAGCGGCGACGCCGTTGTCGAGTTCGAGGGCCAGTATGAAGTCGCGGGGATTACGCTCGATCTTGACGGCCGGATGTTCTACGACGGCGCCCTGATTTACTCGCTCAAGGCATCTCCCGGCGCCGACGCTGAAAAAATCAACCGCCTTTATCTTTCCGTGCCCGTCCCGTCTTCCGCGGCTCAGTCAATGTGGACAACGCGCGGAGGCTCCGGCGGCGGTTATCACAACTTCATTGAGGCTTTCGGCGACGGGGAAGGAACGATCTGGAGTTCGGACTCGCTGGCGGACTTCACCCCTTACCTGGGACTGTGCAACGACGACGTGGCTATCCAGTGGTTCGCCGATCACGATCACGACTGGATACTCGGCGCCGGGGTCCCGTGCAGTGAACTCGTCAGGAACGGCGACGCCGTCGAAATGCGTATCAACCTGGTGCGCAGCCCGAGCAAAGGCGAATCCTTACGGGCGCGCTTCGGCCTTATAACCGCCCCGATCAAGCCCCTGCCGTCGGCGTGGCGCAACACGGTGCTCCACTACGGCAAAATGGCGGACAGCAGGATAAACTTCTTTTACGGACCCGGCCACGGAAAAGTCGGGCCGTTCAACTGGCACGACAGCGCCGGCCTCGCCAAAGCCAACGGTATCGAAATACCCAAAGGCAGGAAAGCTTCCGCGGCTCTCGACTCCATGAGCGGTGAAGGTTATCCCGACCTCGAAAGCATAAAGAAAGTACACGGCAACGATCCCCACGGCTTCGTGCAGAAGGGACTCAAGTGCTACGAAGACCCCACGGCGACAAAGCAGTGTTTCTTCCACAATGCCAGCATGTATTTCGAGGGAAACAAATCAAAGGCGTTCCGCTCGTTCTTCAAGGGCGAGTGGACAATTGTACCTTCCGGCGGCTGGTTCCACCTCCGCCCGGTGGAGAGTTACCAGGACTTTTTCTGCTTTCACCTTACCCAGTTCATCAAGTTCTGGACCGTGCCCGGAATGTACTACGACGAATGCTACTTTGCGCCGGACTACAACGTTTTCAACGGCCACGGCAAAATCATGCCGGACGGCTCCATCCGTCCTTCGGTGGGCCTGCTTCACCAGAGGCGCCTGCTTTACCGTACCCGCCAGTGCATGGTGGACGAGGGCATTCCGCCTTTTATCTGGGTCCATACCTCGGGCATGATGGCCCCCTACGCCATAGGCGCCGCGGACATCGCAATGTTCGGCGAACCGAACATCCCCACTCCCCAGCAGGATATAATGGACAACATACGACCCGCCTACATGCGCATTATAGGCAGAAGCCAGAAGTTCGGCTTTATTCCCGTATGGATGACCATGGCCGGACGCGGAGGCGCTCAGTGGAGCCTGGCCGGCAGGCAGACTTTCGGATGGTGCTGGCTGCACGATACCGTGCCCGAAGTGCACACCCATCACCGCGGACGGCCCCTTGTCGAGTATCGTCAGCAATGGGGCATCGACCGCGACGACGTTGCTTTCCATTCATACTGGAACCGGAACGCGGTTATTCCCTCCGACGAGCGCTTCCTCGCAAGTTACTGGACGCGCCCGCATCCGGATGACGCTCGGAAAAACACGGCGCTTCTCCTTGTAATGAACATGAACTACCGCGGCGGCAGCAACACGGAGGTCAGGCTTACCCTGGACGCAAAAGCGCTTGGATTGCCGTCCGGTTTCAAGGTGTACAACATGGAAACCATGCCTCAGTTCGTAAAACGCGAGAAGATCCTGCGCGAATGCGACCGCGAGGCCCGCTACGGCGCCGGTTCGCCGGAACAGGACCCGATGGCAACACTGGGCAGGGACCTGTATTTCTGGAGGACCGGGAAGCCTTACGATCTCGACAAGCTCCAGACCGTAAGCAAAGGAAAGAGCAATTTCACGGTCTCTATCCCCGCCCGCGATTTTGTTCACCTGCTGGTCAGGTGATCAGGCGGATTTTTTTAATAACGTTCAAATGTTTACCCCTGCGGTGTGCGGGGGCTCCCGCAGGAAACGGCTGGCGAAGAACACACTTAACCGTACACTTCGTCGCCACCCTTACCAGGATACACTTAATCGACCTGCTTACTCGTTGAGTGATAAGGGCTTATCGATGAAGTGAGTCGGGTAAGGGTATCCGTCCGCCGCGCCGGCAAGGGTGGCGGGTAAGAATGCGAGTAAGTGTATCAGACATACGGCATTCCTGGATGGAATCAGATATTTTTCTGCCAGGCGTCAACTTCTGAACAATACCAATTTTTTTGAATAAATCCGCCCGGGGCTCCGTCCAAGCATTAAAATCAACGGAAAGGAGCCCCAATGAAAACTTTAATAACAGCGTTTGTACTGGTCCTGACCCTGAATCTGCCCTGTGTTGCCCGCGGATACCGCGCCGCGCCGCCCGATACCGTGGAAATAACCACCCACAGGGTGTACAGCACCGCCTCCTTTTACGGCCCCCTCCTGCCCTACGGGCAGTGGATAATTCACCGGACGTACGGCAAGGTATGGCGCCCGTACATAACCTTTACCGTCAGGTCGTGGCGCCCCTATTGCAGCGACGGACGCTGGCTGTGGACAGAACACGGCTGGTACTGGCATTCCTGTTATCCATGGGGTTGGGCCGTCTTCCACTACGGCCGGTGGGTGCGCACCCCCGAATACGGATGGGTCTGGGTTCCCGGTACCGACTGGTCCCCCGCGTGGGTCTGCTGGCGGTATTCCGACCGCTACTGCGGATGGGCTCCCATGCCTCCCGATCACTGCTGTCGCTCGTACTGCGGCAGTAGTTCCTGCCGCTGCAGTGCAAGCATGCGTATCACCCTCGATTCCAGCTCCTACGTTTTCGTCCCGGTCTCGCGCTTCACGCACCGGAACATCTGCGAGGTCGCGGTTTCCGACTGCCGCCGCCGGTATGCGTACCGGAAAACGCGCACGTGCACGCGCCGCTCCTGCACCGCCTCCGGCCGGACCGCTTCACAGCCGCCGCGCGATATTGCCGGAGAGACGGTTCACAAAACCGCGGTCGAGCTTCACCGCCGGGCGGAAAAAACCATCTCGTCCCTGAACCGCGTTCTGCCCAGGCCGATGACTCCGACAAAATCCACGTTTAAAATTCCGACCCCGTCATTCCCGCGGCCGCGCGTACTTCCCCAAAAAACCGTCCGGACCCGGAGTATAAAAAGCCGCAAGGCGCCGTCCACGAAAGTCAAAACGAAAAACAGCCTGTCGGCGCCGCCCCTGCCGCCGTTGCCGTTTATGCCGTAGGGAACTTTCGGCGCGGCAGTGCCGAGCGCAGGACGCGTGTCTCCTCCCGGCAGAAAACGATTACCAGGGCGGAGTACACCGCGATGCCGCAGGCAACCGCGCCCGACACCGCGGCAAGTTTCGGCCAGATGCCCCCGATTTCCCACCCGGCCGCCGCGCCCCTCAGCGCGCCGTGCGCGAAGTGCGCGTACGCTCCCATTACGCCGGCCATCGCCGTGATTTTCAAGCCGCTTACGGCGATTCGTCCCCATCCCGGCGATTTGCCCGACCTGCTCAACAGCACACCCAGCACCGCGCAGTTTACTGCGCTGGACAGAACCGTCGCGAAAGCCAGCCCCGCGTGCCTGTATCCCTCCGGCCAGGTGAACATGAACAGCAGATTAAGCGCAAAGTTCAGACACACCGTCCACAGAGCGGCCCTGGCCGGGCTCCTGGTGTTCTGCGCCGCGTAAAAGGCGGGCGTCAGTATCCTGTAAAAACCGAACGCCGCCAGCCCGGGGGCGTAAAACGCCAGCGCCCTCGCCGTCAGAACGGTCGAACGCGCGCCGAATTCGCCGCGCTCAAAGAGAAGCTCGATTATCGGCCTGGCGAGCACTGCGAGTCCCACGGCGGCCGGGATCATAACCAGCATCATCACCATGGCGCTTTCGCGCAGTGTCTTCAGCATCTCGCCCGTTTCCGAACGGGCTTTCTGCGTCGACAGCGCGGGCAGAAGCACCGTGCCAAGGGCCGTGGCGAAAACGCCGAGAGGCAGGTGCACGATCAACTGGGCGAAAGACAGCGAAGCCGGGGCCCAGCCAGCCACGAGAAGCGCCAGGACACTGTCGATCAAGGCGTTGATCTGGAACACCCCCATTCCCGCAACGGCCGGTACCATCAGGATCATCACCTTCCTGATACGCTTGGTCGGCCGCAGGGAAAGTCTCAGTTTGAAACCCAGCCTGAGTAATACCGGGAACTGGACCGCAAGCTGTATAATCCCGGCCGCCAGTATTGCCCACGCCGCTCCATAAATTCTTTTTTCAGGGCTTTCCCCGAACAACGGACAGATGAATACCAGCGCGGCTATCCATACAACGTTCAGTATCACCGGTGTTGCCGCAGGTACGAAGAAATGCCCGAATGAATTCAGTATCCCCATGCACAGAGCGACCACGCAGATGAAAAACATATACGGAAACATTATCCTGAGCAGTGAAAGTACCGATTCGGCCTTCTCGCTCAGGTCCATTACAGCCATTGAAGCCTGGGCTCCCGCCACTACAACCAGCACGATTCCCGCGAGAAAAGCGCTGAGCAGTCCCATGGCCGCGCCGGCAAGTTTCCAGGCTTCCTCCCTGCCTTCTTTTTCCAATACCTCGGTAAACACCGGCACGAACGAGGCTGAAAGCGCTCCCTCTCCGAACAGTCTTCGAAACAGGTTGGGTATTCTGAAAGCCACAACGAAGGCGGAATGCGCCAGAGAAGTGCCGAAGAACGCGGCCATCAGGATGTGCCTGGCCAGTCCCAGCAGTCTGCTTACCGTGGTCCAGAAGCTCACTACCGCCGCCGAACGTATGACTTGAGGTTTCTTCACTGCGTTGTCCCCGCGCATTTGGATATTTTCTGACAGGATCTACCCGGGCTTCGTCCGTCAGCCAACGGACTACGCCGCCAAGCACGATTTACAGGATCAGGGAGGCTATAACATACCAGTAGTTATGCGGCCGCAACCGCATAATTACCGGCGAACTATCCTGTTGATCCGTCCGCCGCGGCGGAGCGGATTGATCCCGTCTAAATTCTCTCCATGTCATCGTGTTCATTTTTTCATGTTATTCTCGAATACTTCGATCGCGGCCTTCGTCACTGCTTCGGGAGCTATCGCTTCAAGGTACCGCCGCCCGCTCACCGAACCCGGTTTGATATCCCTGGATTTCGGCGCTCCGGGCACCGAAACAATCCTGTGGCCCCGGCCCAGCGGCCCGGTCCTGTCCGGATCGGTTGTTCCGAATACCGCCGCCACGCTCGTCCCGGCCGCGGCGGCAAGGTGCATCCCGCCGCTGTCGTTGGTCACCGCAAGAACACAGTCCCCGAGCAGTGCCGCGGCATCTTCCAGGGACGTTTTGCCGCTGAGGTCTCGCGCCTTACCGCCTGCGCCGCGCGCCACTTCACGGCAGGCCGCCCGGTCCTCGTCCGTCCCGAACACAAGCACCATGCACCCCTTCCGTTTTACGAGTTGCCGCCCTGTCTCTGCGAACCTTCCGGCGGGCCATCTTTTCGACGGACCGCGCGCGGCCCCCGGCATTATCGCCGCCCACGGAACCGGGCCGGTCTCCTCCCTCATCCGCCTGCGGGTCTCTTCCGCTCCCGCCGGCAAGCTGAGCTCCGGAACGCCCGGATCCCGCATCTCTCCCGACACGCCCAGGATGTCGCAGTATTCCCACGCCTGGTGCGGCCGGTACCCGTTCCGGCCCGTCCGGACGATATTCGTAAGCATATTCGAACGCCAGTGTCCGCGCGCCCCGGTCCTTCGCGGCACCCCGGCGGCGAACGGCATAAGGGCAGACCTGAAAGAATTCGGGAACACGTACGCCTGATCGAAACCCCCGGCGCGAATTCTGCCCGCCGCACTGAACGTGCCCGTAAGGGAAGGCTGAAAACTGATTACGTCATCCGCGGCGGACTGCATCCGCCACAGGCCCGCCAGCGCTTCCTTTACCAGGACGGTGATCCGGTTTTCGGGATACAGGATCCTGTACCTCTGCACGGCCGGCATGCTCATTATCGAGTCGCCGAGCCAGTTGGGAACGCAAATGACTACCTTCTCACCCATTTTACGGTAAATCCAATTATCTGAAACATATGTGAGAAATGCAGTCCTCGAAGTCTTCGGCCCCGCTCAGTATTTCGATATCCACCCGGAGAAAATAGACCGGCACGTCGCACCGCTCCAGTTTCGGGAACCGCACGGCGTCCTTTTCCGTTGTTATGATCGCCGCGGCCTTCACGTTTCTGCTCCTGTTGATTATGTCTATCAATTCCTGCTGGGTGTAACGATGGTGGTCCGCGAACCTTCTCTTGTCCACAATCCTCGCCCCGCGGCTTTCGACTTCCTTTTCAAACCCGTCCGGGGCCGCTATGCCGGAAAGAACCATCACGTCCAGCCCCTTCAGATAGCCCAGGCTCTTCTGTTCGGCGGAAAACACGTCCTCAAGGTACCTCGGACAGTGCCGGCATTCGATGATTTCCGCGTGAGAGTTAAGACTCCGCAGTCTTTTCTTCAATTCTTCCGAATTCTTGCCGTCGGATTTCGTGATAAATATGAAATCCGCCCTCGAAATGTTCTTTACCGGTTCGCGCAGAAGACCGCGCGGCAGAACGTGCTCGTTTCCGAACGGATTTGTCTTGTCAACCAGTACTATTTCCAGCCTGTGCTTCAACGCCATGTACTGAAAACCGTCGTCGAGAACAAGCGTATCGCATCCCAGCTTGTTTATCGCGTAACGGCCGCTTTTGACCCTGTTCTTGTCCACAAGGACGGCTACTTCCGGAAGATTCGATGCCAGCATGTAAGGTTCGTCCCCGCTCATCTCCGAATCCAGAAGCATCGTCCGGCCGTCGGATACCACACGCGGCGACCGCCTCATTTCCCGAAACGTCAGGGCGTCGGCAAGACGCTTCATCAGGGGAGGCTTCTTCTTTTTGTAACCCCGGCTCAGAACCGCCACCCGCCGCCCCGCTTTCTGCAGTTCCCCGGCGAAAATTTCCACAACCGGCGTCTTGCCGGTTCCTCCAACGGTCAGGTTCCCCACGCTTATGACCTGACAGCCGAGCGTGTGATGACGAAACGCTCCTTTCCCGTAAAGAAAAAGGCGCATGCCCATTACCGCGCCGTAAGCCCGGGACATCTGACGGAGTATCCACAACAGCGTCCGGACGCCGCGGCCGGCGTACTCGCCGGCGTCCGGACGTTCAATCAGCCCGACGAGAAAACGTTCCATTCTCTCAAGCGGGTTCTGTCTGATATTTCTTTTTTTCATGACTCGCGTGCCCAATCCTAAATCACCCGCCCCCCCCATGTCGAGCCCGCTCAACACCCCGCTTTTCGCCCCTCACGCTGTCGCCGCCCGCGATGCGGGAGGGGAACAGCCACGGATTTCAGATGTTCGCCGATAGGGGGATCGGCTCCTACAGAAGCCCTGCGGGTGAGACACCCCCTACTACAATGTCGGAAGGTGTAGTAACGCGTGTCCTCACGCGTACATGCAGGAGGCGAACCATGTTCGCCGAAGGTCGGGACGGAGGGCAGACGACGGATGACAGAGGGAGAGATTAAGATTGGGATTAAGATGGGGATTAAGACGGGGAAGAAGGGACACTTAGTCCCCACACCTACTCGTTTACGCTTACTCGACCCGCTTTGCCCGTAGTTGTTGAGAAGGAATGGGTCAAGTTTGGCGACTAAGTGTAACCGTCCGCCGCGGCCGCGGCGGAAAGGGTGGCGACTAAGCGGGTCGATTAAGAGTCAGAAATTAAGACTGAAATTAAGATTGGGATTAAGATGGGAGAGACACTTAGTCCCTACACTTAGTCTCCCATTGCATCGCGTCCGGCGGCGCAGTAGAGCTTCCAGTCGCCGCCAGCGATGCGGGCTGTTGCGTCACGCATTTCGCTTCCGGAGGATTCGCAAATCGGATCGCAAGCTTGCCGCTTCTGCAAGGCCCCGCGGGCTGAGCTGTATTCGTATACGCTCAGCCCGCGGAAACGAAGCAGAAGCGGTGAGATCGCGGTTCGAT